>JACNKY010000019.1 GCA_014381795.1 Pseudomonadota bacterium
AAATCGTTAGGGTTTTTGATGCCTGATAATTTTCGTGCTTCTCATACCGGACACATTCAAAATTTCGGTGAATCTGGACAAATATCACGCCGGATGCTAGAACGTTCCGAAATATTGGGACAACGTAAAGATGGTTCTGTTTTCAGTGCTGAAGCAAATATTTCTCAATTGGAAATTGAAGGTGAAAAAATTTACACCGCGATTCTCCGTGATGTCTCTGAACGTAAAATCATCGAAAATGATCTCCGGGAATCACTGGCGGAAAAAGAGATCCTGCTGCAGGAGGTTCACCATCGTGTAAAAAATAATCTACAGGTTATTTCAAGTCTCTTTACTTTACAGAGCAACAGTACTAATGATCCTGACCGCTTGGCCTTATTACGTGAAAGTCAACACAGGATACAGTCGATGGCCTTGATTCATGAAAAAATTTACCAGTCGGAAAATCTTGCACAAATTAATTTTCAACATTATATAAGAGACTTAGTAACAGAAATATTCCAATCCTACCAGACCAGCTCCGTAAATGTGCGGCTCTCTTTTGAACTTGAAGCTGTTTCTTTGGAAATAGACAGGGCCATTCCATGTGCGCTGATTCTCAATGAATTGACTTCAAATGCCTTAAAATATGCTTTCGCTGAGCAAAAAATCGGTAATTTGAAGTTTGTCTTAAAAGTTGAAAATGAGCAGCAACTGGTATTGACAGTAAGTGACGACGGTAAAGGAATTCCGGATAAGATAAAATTCAGCAGTGCAAAAACCCTTGGCCTGCGTCTTGTACGCGTGCTGACACGTCAATTGAATGGAAAGGTGGAATTAAAACAAAATCCGGATTGCCTGAAGTCCAGAGGCACGATGTTTGTTTTTCACATTCCGCTGAAATAAGTATGCGCCTTAAATACTATTTTTTTGAAAGAAAAACATGAGTACTGCAAAAATATTTATTGTCGAAGACGAAGCTATTGTAGCAGAAAGTCTGAATGATCAACTGGAAGCGTTAGGTTATATTGTCACCGGAAAGGCACCTTCAGGTGAAGAAGCTCTGAGGAATATTAAAAATAATTTGCCGAACCTGGTGCTGATGGACATCATGCTGGAAGGTGAAATGGATGGAGTGGAAACCGCTCAGCAAATCAGGGAACTCTATGGAATACCAGTCATCTTTCTCTCAGCCTATTCTGATTCTGAAACACTTGGTAGAGCCAAGTTAACAGAACCGTTCGGATATTTGATTAAGCCTTACAAAGATCGTGAATTACACACAACGCTTGAAATAACGCTCTACAAACATCGCATGGAAAAACGTGTTCGTGAGCATGAAAGATGGCTTGATACTCTGCTGCGCAGCATTGGTGACGGAGTGATTACTGTTGGGATTGACGGACTTCTAACTTCTATGAGTCCGGTTGCTGAAACGCTGACCGGCTTGAGTGAAGCTGAGCTGATAAATAAGGATTTACTTGGCATACTGCAGATCGAAGAATCTGGTATTTATCCCATTATGCCTGATCTGATTGATCAGGCGCTGGATGGGGAAACTGTTTCGTGTCTAGTTGATGATGAACCTATTTTGCTTAATGCCAACGGCAAGAGAATCGTGATTGATTTTAGTGCTGCACCAATCCGCAATGACCAAGATGAAATAATCGGCGCGGTTTTGACAATGCGTGATATTTCCGCACGTAAACAAGCTGAAATAGAATTGTCAGAAGCTAGACAAATTCTGAGCAATTCTTTGACTCCGCGTGAAAAAGAAATTCTGCAGTTGATGGTTAATGGATCAAGTACTAAAGAAATCGCGTTTGATTTGAAAATAAGCCACAGAACTGTTGAAGCTCACCGCCAGAACATGATGGTCAAACTTGATGCAGGTGACATGACAATGCTCGTGCGTTTTGCAGTCACCCACAAATTGGTTCCGTTTGATTAAATCAGCTTTGCTAAACATTCATTTTTAGCTGCTTCTGGCGCTACTGTACAAGTCTAATATAATGATACTACGACTAACTACCATATTCCTAACCTCAAAGGAGATGTTTGGAACGTCTTTAGCTACGACAATGCAAACGGAGGTTTTACCGCATTTGATAATATGAGTTCACAATCATCGTCAGCAAATGTTTTCTAATTATCTCTGTGGAAGGATGCTCATATTTTTTAACTCCTCCGTTTGCAGTTGACTAATATTACTGTTACAATTGTAATACTATTTTCTACAAGATATTTCAGCACTTTTATCACCTTAATTTTCAGGACAAAAAAATGTCTTCAGTGAAGGCAAAGCCCTCTTTAAAATCAGCAACTTCTCAAGCAAACTTCCAAGAAACAGAACTAGAGAAAGCGACCATTCGTTTTGCTGGAGATTCCGGTGACGGCATGCAGTTGACGGGCACCCGCTTTTCTGAAACCTCTGTCATTGCAGGAAATGATGTAATTACCTTTCCTGATTATCCTGCTGAAATTAGGGCACCAGCGGGAACATTGGCAGGAGTTTCAAGTTTTGACCTAAGTTTTTCCAGCAATGAAATATATACCACTGCAGACTCTCTAGGAGTCTTAGTCGCTATGAATCCTGCTGCACTCAAAGCAAATCTGAGTGATTTGGAAAAAGGAGGGATCCTGATTGTCAACTCAGACAATTTTGCAGAAAATGATTTGCGAAAAGCTGAGTATTCAGAGAATCCTTTGGAGACAGGAGAATTGAGTGATTTTCGTGTAGTGCAAATTCCGATCACAAAACTCACCTTAAAAGCTGTTGAAGAAACCGGACTATCTCATCGAGACGGTTCACGCAGCAAAAATTTTTTCGCACTTGGTGTTGTTGA
>JACNKY010000018.1 GCA_014381795.1 Pseudomonadota bacterium
CGCCTGCAAATGCCGAAAACTTCATCAGCTCCAACTTCTGCACATACAGAAAATATTACACTTGAGAATTCGCAATTTCTGGCTCATGCGGAACTGGCTTCATGGTGGCAGAATCCAGAAAAAAAACAGTCTCCGGATGCCTTTGTTTCCGGAACTTCACGTCCAGTTCCGGCGCACGTTTCTCATGCGCGGCTTTGTTGGAATTCTTCTTTGAAGGCTTCTCTGTTGCGAGGATGGTCTCCGGGAAAAGCGTGGCATCCTCGTTTTCGCAAACCGGCAAGACGTCCTAATTTTTGGTTGTTTATTGATGCAAGCCGTTCTACCGGAAGCATCGGTAGCGGGCCGTCCGCACGTTTTTTGAATGAAGCACGTAACTCCATCTTGACGCTTGGCGCAAAAACTTTCGGCAGCCGCTTTCATGTTTTGGTTCTGCAAAAGGGTAAAGTAAGTTGGTGGATTAAACGCGGAACTGCTCAGGCGGTGCGGAAAACTTTGGAGCAAATTACGGAAGCTGCAGGAAAAAGTCATTTGACGCCGGCTTTGAATCAATTGCGTAATGCTATTCAAAAACAAGGTGTTTTAAGTGGAGATCGTGTTTTGCTTTGTTCTGATGGCATGCTCAGTCCTGAGTCTGAAAGAACGGTTCCTGAAAGTAAAAAACGGTTCCGGAAAGCACTCTTGAGTCTTGCAGAAAGAGTCCGCAATATAGCGTGGCTTCATCCTCAGTTACAGCGCGGAATGCGACATTGGCTTCCGCAATTGGTCGAGGGGACGGAAGTCCGCCTGATTGCTTTGGACTGAAATGCAAGCCCCAAACAATCATAAACACAAAGGTTTAATCGTCGCTGGAATGCACAGCAGCGGCGGAAAAACCGCGGTTACGTGTCTGCTTCTTGCCGCATTACTCAAACGAAATTTAGCGGTTCAGCCTTTCAAAGTTGGTCCAGATTATATTGATCCCGGATTCCATTTCCATTTCTCAGCCAAAGCTTCTGTAAATCTTGATCCGTGGATCATGGGACGTGAGCATGTTGTTCATGCAGCGGAGCAATTTACGGGAAATTCTTTTGGAATAGCGGAAGGCGTGATGGGGCTTTTTGATGGTTCGGATCCCACAAACGATTCCGGAAGCACAATGGAAGTCGCACGCTGGCTCGGCTGGCCGATTTTGCTTGTGGTGCCTTGCCGCAACGTGGGTCGTTCAATCACTGCGGCAATTCAGGGCTTTGTTGCTGAAGCCGGCGGTGAAGCTCATTTTTCCGGAATTATCCTCAATCAAGTCAACAGTGAAAGTCATGCGGATTATCTGCGCAAAGCTTGTTCTACTTTAGAAATTCCGATTCTGGGCGCACTACCCGAAATTCCGGATCTCGACTGGCCGGAGCGGCATCTCGGTTTGCAACCACGAGTTGAACAAAAACTTGCGGATGCAAATCAACTGGCGGAAATTGCCGAAAAACATTTTGATCTCGATCTGCTTATTAAAAAATTTACGCTACTTTCCGCATCCGCAACTGCGAAAAAAAACACCAAGGCCATTTTAGCAAAATTCAGCAAACGAATCGCTGTGGCACAGGATGAGGCGTTCCATTTTTATTACGCCGCCAATCTGGAATGGCTCCGGCAGCAAGGTGTGGAAATCGTGTCATTTTCACCGTTGCACGATAGTAAAGTTCCGGAAAATGTGGATGCCATGCTTTTAGGCGGAGGTTTCCCGGAAGTCTTTGCAGAAAAAATTTCGTCCAATAAAAGTATGCTCAGCTCGCTTAAAAAAACGGTAGAATCCGGCATGCCGACTTATGCGGAATGTGGTGGGTTGATGATTTTGGCTGAAGCAATGAAATTGCAATCCGGACAAACTCTGGCGATGGCTGGGGTTGTTCCGGGCATAGTTGAAATGACAAAACGGCTTCAACATTTTGGCTACTGTAAAATAGCTTTGCCTGAAAAAAGAGAGGTGCGCGGTCACGAATTTCATTATTCAAACTGGTCTGCAGAAACGAACAGAGCCAATCTTTGGAAAGTCACTCGTCACTCAACAGGAAATTCCCGCACAGAGGGTTTCCGCACGGCCAACCTGCACGCCTCTTACGTCCACCTTTATTTTCCGCAAGCAGCCTCGCTGATCCGTGATGTACTGAAATTATTTCCAAAAGAATTAGCAAAATGTTAATTGCAGAACTGGCTGCATTGAGTGCGGCTTTTTGTTGGGCGCTTAGTGGTTTAATCTCAATTAACGCAATTCGCAAATTAGGACCGCTGGCCTTTAACAGGGTGCGGATGTCGCTTGTCTTTATGATGCTGGCTGGAGTTTCACTGCTGACCGGAGCATGGCGTGAATTTCCTTTGGAGACAATACAAACGCTGATGATTTCCGGACTCATCGGAATTTTTCTGGGAGACACAGCGCTTTTCGGTTCTCTGCAGCGTTTGGGACCAAGCCGTACTTCTGTCGTTTTTGCACTCAATGCACCGATGACGGTGATTATGGGCTGGTTTATTTTGGAAGAACATCTGCCCTGGCTCACACTGCTCGGTTGTGGAATTGTGACAGTGGGCGTGTTGATTGCCATTTTGGGTCGGCGGAATAAAGAAGAACCGCAAAGCATGGATTCTACTCAAGGGCGGCTGCGTTATGGAATCGCACTGGGTTTGCTGGCAGCATTTGGACAAGCCGCTGGTTCAATCATCGCACGTCCTATTATGGCGGAGGGAGTAGATCCGGTTACTGCGTCCGCAATCAGAGTTGGAATCTCCGCACTTTGTCTGCTGTTTGTCGGTTTTATTCCTAATCCTCTTTTCAGACCGAAAACCCCGAACACGG
>JACNKY010000127.1 GCA_014381795.1 Pseudomonadota bacterium
CGGAAGGAGAAGAACTCGCTGGAAATTTTGAAAAACAACTCGACGATTATAATGCGATTCTCGTAAAAGCGGTCGGTGACCGTTTGGCGGAAGCACTGGCGGAATACATGCACAAACAGGTGCGTGATGAATGGGGATACGGCAGTAAAGAAAATCTGAACGTGGATGACTTGGTGAGTGAAAAATATCGTGGAATCCGCCCGGCACCTGGATATCCCGCACAACCGGATCACACTGAAAAACCGATCCTCTTTGAGTTGCTGGATGCCGAAAAACGCGTTGGTATTAAACTCACAGAAAGCAACTCAATGTCTCCGGCCAGTTCGGTTTCCGGAATGTATTACGCACATCCAGAGTCACGCTATTTTGCGGTGGGTAAAATCAACAAGGATCAAGTTGAAGACTATGCGGCCCGTAAAAAAATGAGCGTTGCTGAAGTTGAGCGCTGGCTGTCTCCGATTCTTGGTTATGATTCTTGACCATAATTATTGCCGTTTAGAATACTGAGAACACTAAGAACACTAAGTTAAAAACTGTGAAAAAGGTGTTTTAGCAAAAAGTCACAGAGAGTACAAAAGACTGTTCTTGTTTTTTCTCTGTGTCCTTTGTGTCTCTGTGGTGAATTTATTTACAATTATGCACTTTTTTTGATTTCATCATTGCTAGGTGAAAACAACTTATAACTTGTTGTTTCTTCGCGTCCTCAGCGGAAAATATTTTATTTAAAAAAAGACAAACTATGCACTTGATTGAATTGTACCAACAGCAGGATTTTGTTTTCTCCATCGAAATTTTTCCGCCTAAAACTAAAAAAAGCATGGACAAACTCAAAATTACGCTGGATAAATTCAAGGGGTTGACTCCGGATTATTTCTCTGTAACTTATGGAGCAGGAGGGACTTCCCGTGCAAATACTCATGAAATGGCGGCACATATCAGGCATGACTTGGGTGTTCCTGCAATGGCGCACTTGACCTGTGTTTCACATACTGCCAAAGAGATTGATGATGTTTTAACAAAACTCAAAAACAGTAGCATCGAAAACTTGATGGCGTTGCGTGGTGATCCAACAGTCGGGACTGAGCATTTCATTCAACCGGAAGGTGGTTATCATAACGCGGGTGAATTGATTTCTGCGGTGAGGATACACAGCGACTTTGGCATAGGAGCAGCCGGTTATCCAGAAGGTCATGTGGAAAATCCGGATAAAGATGATGACCGTAAACATCTCCACGAAAAAATTGCGGCCGGTGCGGAATTTATCGTGACTCAGTTTTTTCTTGATAACACTCATTTTTTACGCTGGAGGGATAAGCTACGTGAGGAAGGCGCTAATGTTCCGTTAGTTGCAGGAATTCTTCCTCCATCAAATTGGAAAGCTTCGAGTCACATGTCCGAAATGTGCGGTGTCAGCATTCCTGAAGATTTGGCTGAAGCCCTGCTCAAACATGAAAACGATCCAGAAGCTTCCAAAGAAATCGGTTTTGCACATGTTGAAAAGCAGATTGAAGATTTGCTCAGTGAAGGTGTTGAAGGTGTTCATTTATATGCACTCAACAGTCTTGAAACTGTAAAACGTCTTGGACCAAAACTTAGAGACGCAGCCGGGACTTCCTCTGCTTGCTCCGCAGATTGATTACCTCCAGCCTTTTTGATTGTAGTTTTCCGCAATCCAACACACAATATAACGTTTAAGTCATTCAATATATTTCTAAAATTCACAAACTTCAAGAAAAAATCATGCAGGAATACCTTCCGCAAGAAATTGAAAGCAAATGGCAAAACTACTGGGAAGAACAAGGTTTGCTGGACTTTGATTTTGCTTCGGAAAAACCAAAATTTTACATGCTGACGATGCTGCCTTATCCTTCAGGCGATCTGCATATTGGACACTGGTATGCGATGGCTCCTTCCGATTGCTATGCGCGTTTTATGAAAATGCAGGGCAACGAAGTTTTTTTTCCCATCGGTTTTGATGCTTTCGGATTACCTGCGGAAAACGCGGCAATTAAGAATAATATTCATCCAAAATCATGGACCTATGCCAACATTGAACGTATGCAAAAACAGCTGCGTACAATGGGAAATATGTTTGCCTGGAAAAATGAGGTTGCCTCCTGTGATCCGGAATATTACAAGTGGAGCCAGTGGTTTTTTCTGAAAATGCTTGAAAACGATCTCGCATATCGTGAACACGCGCCGGTTGATTTTTGTAACCATTGCCAAACCACCCTCGCACGTGAACAGGTTTGGGGCGATGACCGTGTCTGTGAGCGCTGCCAAAATCCGGTGGTAAAAAAGAAGTTGAATCAGTGGAAATTGAGGATCACAAAATATGCCGATGAGCTGCTTGATTTTGACGGATTGGATTGGCCGGAAAGAGTGCGCACAATGCAGAAAAATTGGATTGGACGCAGCGAAGGTGTGGAGTTTGCTCTGAAAATTGCTAATCATGAGGACTCGAGTTTCCGTGTTTTCACTACAAGGCCGGACACAGTTTTCGGCATGACGTTTTGCGTTTTGGCACCAGAGCATGAGCTGGTCGATCAGCTTACAACTCCAAAACAGAAAAACGAAGTTGAGGCTTACAAAGAAGCAGCGCAGAAAAAAAACGAAATAGAACGTACCGCAGAAGGTCAGGAAAATGATGGTGTCTTTACTGGAGCGTTCGCTATTAATCCGATGAATGGCGAGTCGGTTCCGATTTGGATCGCGGGCTACGTGCTCGCGTCCTATGGAACAGGCGCAATCATGGCGGTTCCCGGACACGATGAGCGGGATTTCCATTTTGCGAGAAAATATAGTTTGCCGACTCCGGTGGTGA
>JACNKY010000383.1 GCA_014381795.1 Pseudomonadota bacterium
TATTGTCCAAATTATTATTAGTAACAAAACTTATTTTAAGTATAATTTTGAGCTGAGGAAATGTCAAATATTATTATAAGCTTAAAGTAAAGCTAATTAAAATGAAGTTGTTCTGCTCTAATTGTAAACATTGAAAAGATAACATAATGAATAAATTACCTTGCGTTTCATCTACATATATAAGACAAATGCGGATAACAAATTCAAAATTAAGTTGAAATTTTGTTCTTTAATAAATTTAGGACTATATTTTAATAACACAGAGACAGGAGAAACTCATGGCAGCCAGCACACAAAAAGTATTAAAATCAATTGGAATTAAAGATGCCAAATTATTCCGTCAACAGGTTTATATCAACGGAAAATGGTCTGATGCTGACAGCGGTGAAACTACCGATATCACCAATCCTTCTACCGGTGAAGTTTTAGGTACTGTGCCTAACTGTGGAGCAGTTGAAGCAAAACGTGCAATTGAGGCTGCAAATGCTGCTTGGCCGATGTGGCGCTCCAAAACCGCAAAAGAGCGTGCTGTGATAATGCGTCGCTGGTATGAACTGATGATGGAAAATCAGGAAGATCTCGCCCGTTTGATGACTGCTGAACAGGGTAAACCATTGTCTGAGTCACGAGGAGAAATTGCTTATGCTGCAGGTTTTATAGAATGGTTTGGTGAAGAAGGTAAGCGCTTATATGGTGACACCATTCCGGCCCATGCCACAGATAAACGTATTATTGTGATCAAGCAGCCGATAGGAGTTACAGTAGCCATTACTCCCTGGAATTTCCCAGCCGCTATGATAACACGGAAAGCCGCTCCTGCCCTGGCAGCAGGATGTCCAATGGTCATCAAACCTGCTCCGGATACGCCTTTTTCAGCATTTGCACTTTGTGAACTGGCTGAGAGAGCCGGAGTACCAGCTGGAATCCTGAGTACTGTCACTGGTGACGCAGTAGGAATTGGTAGTGAATTTACCGGAAACCCGATTGTTAGGAAGTTGAGTTTTACCGGTTCAACAGGAGTCGGAAAGCTGTTGATGAAACAGTGTTCCGGAACAGTGAAAAAACTTGCGCTGGAACTTGGCGGAAATGCTCCATTTATTGTTTTTGATGACGCTGATCTTGAAGCGGCGTTGCCCGGTGCAATGGCCAGTAAATTCCGCAATGCCGGACAAACCTGTGTCTGTGCAAACCGGATTATGGTGCAAAGTAAAGTCTATGATAAATTCACGAAAATGCTCGCTGATGCAGCCAAACATCTAAAAGTGGCGGATGGTTTTGAAGAGAGTTCCGATCTAGGACCGTTGATCAACGAAGCAGCTGTTCAAAAAATTGAAAGCCATGTTAAGGACGCTGTGTCCAAAGGCGCCAAATTACTGACAGGGGGTCACCGTCACAAACTAGGTGGTACTTTTTACGAGCCAACTGTACTCTCTGAAGTTACGAGAGATATGCTGGTTGCCAAAGAGGAAACATTTGGGCCAATGGCGCCTATCTTCAAGTTTGAGACAGAAGAAGAGGCCTTGGAGATGGCTAATGATACTGAATTCGGTTTAGCAGCCTATTTTTACAGCCGGGATATCGGCAGAATATGGAGAGTCGCAGAAGGACTCGAATATGGAATCGTCGGTATAAATGAAGGTATTATCTCTACTGAAGTAGCTCCTTTCGGAGGAGTGAAAGAATCCGGAACAGGACGCGAAGGTTCTAAGTATGGTATTGAAGACTACCTGGAATTAAAGTACCTGTGCATGGGCGGAATCAACAACTGAGTCAGAGTGCGGCATCAATATTAATTTTATATTTTGAGAACTAAGAGTGCGAATTCATGTTGAATTAATGGGTCCGCTGGTGGACTATCTACCAGAAGCACAGAGTGGACAGACATCACAGTCTCTTAGAGACGGAGCGACAGTTGCTGACCTGTTGAACGAACTAAATATTAAGAGAAAGGTTGTTGTTGCTGTCAATGATGACGAGGAAAAGGAATTGGAGCATGTGCTAGTCGATGGAGACGAGGTACTTGTTTTTACTGTAATCAGCGGTGGATAGAGCTTAACTTTGAATTACTAAAATTTATAGGAGAAAAATATATGTCTTACGGCTACACTGGAAAAATACTGCATGTCAACCTAACAACAAGTAAAATTACTATTGAAAAACCTGAGGAAAAATTTTATCGAACCTATATGGGAGGCAGTGCAATGGGTATGCACTATGTTCTCAAAGAAACTCCTGCAGGAGTAGATGCATTAAGTCCTGAAAATGTGCTCGCTTTGTGTACCGGTGTTGTAACAGGAACGCCAATTTCCGGACAAAGTCGTTTAACTTCTGTCGCGAAATCTCCACTCACAGGATGTATCGGAGATGCACAGGGAGGTGGATATTTTCCGGCTGAAATGAAATTTTCTGGATTTGATGCAGTAATCATCAAGGGGAAATCTCCAAAACCGGTTTATTTGTGGATGCATCATGGTGAAGCAGAATTGAAGGATGCTGGACATTTGTGGGGGATGACCACAGGCGATACTGAGGATAAGCTTAAGTTAGAGCTGGAGGATAAGCGTATTGAGGTTTTGCAAATTGGTCCTGCTGGAGAAAATTTAGTACGTTTTGCAGCCTTGATCAGTATGAGCAACAGAGCAAACGGACGTACCGGAATGGGCGCGGTTATGGGTTCAAAGAATCTCAAAGCAGTTGTGGTTCGTGGAAAACAGAAACCAACAATCGCTGACCCTGTAAGATTCAAGGAATTGCAAAAATTGGGTACTGCCAATCTTGAACCTACAGGTATGGATGGTTTTGGTAAGTATGGTACACCTGGA
>JACNKY010000272.1 GCA_014381795.1 Pseudomonadota bacterium
GATGAAAATTCTTTCTGAGTGTGAGTACCTTGAAATTATTAAACTTTATACTCCATGATCTAGTAAATTAGTATTGAATTCAAGTAAGAACGTAGATTTATAAACTTAAAAAAATGGCTTAAAACTTGAATGCCTGAATGCTGGTTGATTAATCATGACAATTTATCTAGTTTTACACATCATTCTTCGTAAATTATGCAGGTTACTGCTAAAACTATTCCAGACAAACAAGCTGGCCTGGAGCGACAGATCCAGAATAAAGAAAACCACACTGTCACAAGTTCCAAAGCTCAAGGCATAAAAACGACTGAAAAACTTGTTGACGCAAATGGCGCGGAACGCAACGAGACGTCACAGTATCTAAAAGTTCTCTCAAGAATAGAAAACCTGCTGATCCAGGAAAAGTTACCGGATGCAGCAATTGAAGGTTTTGTGGGGGCGGTTAAAAAACAGCTTGATGCAATGAGTGAAGCAGACAGTCAAATGCTGTTAAAACTCCCTGAGGCAGTTGAACTAGAATTGAAAAGTGTGGATGAGTTGCCTGAGTTGATCAAGAAAGAAATCAGGGATCAAAGTAAAACACCGGCATTGCTTAAATTGCTGCGCCAGCCGAAATTCGCGGATTTAATGCGAACAGACAGTAAACCTGCTGCGCAAACCTACACTGCACAGTCAGCACAGACTCCCGTTTCAGCGATACCAACTCGGATCAATATTTTAGATATTCCGAAAGTTAATGAAAAACCGGTTCTTGCTTCCGTACCGAAACCCGTCTTAAACCCAGCAAACAAGAAAAGTTCAGGCATGACAAAGCTAACCGTCTAAGGAAACTTTTAAAAACGCAAATCTTTGAATTTACAAATTAGACTGTGGATTTCTTAATGAATTTGCCGACAAATTCACTACCTATTTTCATTTCAAGCCGACCGAGTGGTGTAATGATGTTTCCCTTGACTTTCGCATTGCCCATAATTTCCACAAGTTTTGTAGCGTTTAAATCACCTTCCACCATACCGTCAACCCGAATCACGGGTGCGACAATCTGACCTTTAACTTTACCTAATGCACCTACGATTACCGTATGTTTACTGGTAATACTGCCTACATAACTTCCATCAATCCGGATACTGTCTTTGCTTGAAAGACTGCCTTCTAGTTGTAAATCCGGACCTAAATATCCTTTAACAAGTTTCATCCTTGAACCTTTTTTCTATATTATTATTATGCAGACGAGTAGATTTATAATCATGTTTTAAGCTGGTGCAAGTTCACTGAAGCCACTTTTCAAGTCGCTCACATGCATCCGCTAATTTTGGAAAGAGACTCGTGTACAATTCCGGACTTGTTTTTCCACTCTGAGGAAAATCCTGCATCAGTTGGGCTCCATCATAATCAACACTTGCGACACGTACCCCTAAAAAATCATCCGGCATATAAAAATCTGCTCCTGGAAGCAGCGCTACTCCAGTTTCTTCCAAAATTCTTTTGCTCAACTCTTGACTGCTGCTTATCCCTCTAGAACTAAGTATATCCTTAAAATTTTCAAAATCTGGAAACAGATAAAAGGCTCCTTGAGGTTCAGGACAATTCAAGCCGATTTCTACAAATCTTTGCTGCAAAAATTTACCTGCTGCTCCATGTATAGCACTGCAGAGTTCAACATGCTTTCTAACTGACTCATAATTTTTAAATCCAGGCAACACAGCATACTGAATAGGTGCACTAACGCAGCTGAAAGTTTCACTTACAAATGCCGAAAGCGGTCGTTTAATTTCACTCAACTCATCCGGAATCATCGCAAAACCAAGTCGCCAACCTCCTGCGGAAAATGCTTTTGAAACACCGCTAGTGGTTATTGTTCCTTTCGGATAATACCTTGCAATGCCCTCAAATGGAATTTCACCAAAATTTGTCAGGGCATAAATTTCATCCGAAATTACAATAACGCCATGTTTCCGGCAAACTTCTGCCAATGCTCTTAATTCATCTGGAGTATGAACACTTCCTGTCGGATTACTAGGATTATTAAGAATCAGAATTTTTTGCGGACTTTCCAGTCCAGAACACGTTTTGTCTAATTCTTCCGCCTGTAAACGATAACCGTTTTTAATGTCTGTAGTAATTGTAATGAAAGTTTTTGAGCGTATCTTTGCCTGAGGTCCGTAACTGACCCAACTTGGAGCAGGTACAATGAGCGGTCCTTCCAACAGATAAACGAGTTGGAATATTAGCTCTTTACTTCCGGGACCGATGAATATGTTTTCTAAAGAGTAGTTGTAACCGAATTCGCTTTTAGAAAAATCTGCAACCGCTTGCCGTAATTCCGGTAATCCGTATCCGGAAATATACTGTTTGCGCCAGGCGTTTTCTTGCAAAGCAGTCTGCATTGGTTCAGGGACAGGAAACGGTGATTCACCAAAACCGAGGTGACAAATATCTTGTCCTTCACTACGTAATTTCAGTGCAAGCTGATTGATGAACAAAGTTGCGGATTCTTTTAAATCACTTATCTGCCTGTTTATAATCGGCTGCATTTAATATCTCTACAATTATTGATGAAGCTTAAAAAGTCATAAAAACGTGTCATTGCTTACAAAGCGAGAAATCTATTTTCTGTTGAGCACTAAATTATTAAGATCTTTATCTTCGTTCAAGATGACAAATAAATAGTTTAGGGATTTTTCGAAGTTATCATTATTAATCAATTTGAATGTGATCTTTGCACTATCCCGGAAATTAGCTTGGATGGATTACCGCAATGCAGCAGCCACAGTTGATGAGCTGCTCTGGTCAAACCTACATACAACAATTGTCTGGAACGAATATCAGGGCCGTATGTAGAAGCATCCGCGTCTGCAATGATGACTGTATCAAATTCCAGACCTTTAGTCTGTGAAATGTCTGTTACATCAATTCCAGGAGTGAATGAAAATTCCTGATCACTGATGAAACGCAGATTAACAAGATCAGTTCTTAGTAAGCCTTCATAGAGTGTCTGGGCAGCTTCGGGAGTGCGTGTCAAAACAGCGACACTGGCCAGCGGTTCACGGACAGCTAAATCTTCCAGCGTATCAGCAAGAAATGCTACCATCGCACCACGTTCCCGGAAACGAAAAACATCAACTGGAGCACCGTTACGTGTTGATTCCCAGACAGTATTTACGCTATGTTCACCAATAACTATTTTCGCTGCAGACATTATTTCATTGGTCGAACGGTAACCAATCTGTAAAGGCGCTAATGCGGTTACATCGGGTTTTGAACCGTTCGGCAGTGTCAAATGCTCTAGCGACTCGTTCCATGTTTCATGTTTCCGTCCAAGCATTATCCGTTGATCCAAATCACCTGCTAAAGTAACACTCGTATGATTTTCAGGTGTTAAACTTACCAGCAGTTGAAATTCAAGTGCACCAAAATCCTGAGCTTCATCGAGCATCAAATGAGTATAGCTCAAAAGCTTACCGTTTTTACGCCTTAGCGGACCCATGAGCAGTTGAAAAAGTATCAGCAAAAGTGAATCATCTTCTTCATCGAGCGATGCTTTTTCATCTGCAAAATTCAGTTCGCCACTGCCGTAACCATCCACTTGATCAATCAGAGAAATCCGATCTGTATCTATTGCCTCGCCGGCATCCAGACGTTTCTGATATTGTCTAACCGACCAACTCCAGACACTGGTGAGTTGAGTTTCGCTAAATTCTCCAGGAGCAAGTCGTTCAACTGTTTCAAGCAGTAATTCCTGACTGACTAGACAATCATTCCAAATCTGGGAAGTTAACAAATGCGGTGCTTCAAACAACTCCGGAAAAGCCTGTTCCAGTACATTATGAAGTTGTTTTTCCATTCTGGCACTGTCAAGCTTTGTTACATTTTTGATGCTAACTTCTGCTTTTGACCAGTGCACCAGCCTCAGCAACCTCGGAATCAAAGGTAGGACTGTCAAACTGTCCCATGCCTCAAGCAATAAGTCGAGTCCCTCCACTTTGGCCAGTTTTACTGTAAACAATTCCCTGAACTTTAAGGTGCGTTTCTTAATTTCTTCATGGTAGTATTTCAACCACAATGGATGTCGTTTCAGTTCAATAACATCCATGGGTGTGTTTTCAGCATACTGTCCAGGTAGTTCAGGCAGAGCACGTTGTCTAAGTCCGGAGACCCATTTATGGTAAGTCCGCGGACTGACTCCGTTTACTCCCAAAGCAGGCAGAACTCTGGACATATAGTTTGCTAAAGCCGGTCCGAAAACTATCGGCAATACAGTTTTTGGTTTAAAGTATTGAGGCTTTTTTGTCATCAAATAAGCCAGTCTATGCAGGGCGACTGTGGTTTTACCGGAACCGGCTCCACCTTGAATTAAGATTATTCCTGATTCAGAATGCGTAATTACCTCAAACTGCTGAGGATCCACAAGTGCTGTTATTTGACGGAGATGTTTGTCTACCCTGTAACCGGAAAAACTGAGGTCTGTAGTTTTTCCTGAATTGGATGATGACTTTTCTGGTACTTTAAGTTCATCAAGAATTTTTTCCTGTCCACTTTCCAGACGTGGTGTTTTTTGACTGACCAAATGCCATTTGTTACTTCCACCTTGTGCTGAAGCTAAATCTTCAAGAATACCACCTGGCCAGTTTATCCTCATCAAGTTGCCATTTTCGATCAACAACATCCTCCGCGTGATCAACTCACCTTCGAGCTCCCTCTCGCCAATATCTTCCACATACTCATCACCTTCACGGTAACGGTAAAAAATTTGACTGATCGGAGCATTTTTCCAGTCTACGATTGGGCAGGGCAGGTGTGTTGAAAAGCAGTTCTGGTTACCAATCAGTAGATCACGTACACGGTTGTTTTCACTTAAACGGATGTGTGCAAAATAGGGTGTGTCAAGATTATAACCGGAAGCAGAATTATGAGAACCCTGATGTGAGTGGAGTAAAACCATCCGTTCCATTTGCGCCATTACTGCAGGTACATCCTCAGGCAGAGTGTCTGCCAGTGAATCTCTCAGCTCGATGATGTTCTCAAACTGCAGGTTACTGATATTACTTTCTTTATCTTCTGCTGCAAGCATCAACAAACCTTGTTTTACCAAGAGCAGAAGTTGTTCCTCCTCTTCCAGTACTTTTGCCTGTTCTGCAGTTAATTCTGTATTATTTCTCATTCTTCTTGTTATTCATTCACTCTTTGAATTTTAGCACCCAATGCATTGAGCCTCTGGTCAATTTTTTCATATCCACGATCTATCTGATCAATATTATGTATTTCAGTTGTACCTTTTGCACCAAGTGCTGCAATCAACAAAGCCATACCTGCTCTAATATCCGGCGATGAAACCCGTGCGCCTTTGAGCGGAGTTGGACCAGAAACAACTGCCCGGTGCGGATCACAAAGAATTATTTGTGCTCCCATTTCAATTAGCTTATCTACCCAGAATAAACGGCTTTCAAACATTTTTTCAAAAATTAAAACTGCACCTGTACACTGAGTGGCAACCACTGTCATGATACTGGTTAGATCCGCGGGAAATCCCGGCCAGGGCGCGTCGTCAATTTTTGGTATTCCTCCTGGAACATCTTTTTGAACTGCAAGTATTTGTTTTTTCGGAATCAGCAAATCGTTGCCTTCAACTATAATTTCAACACCAAGTTTTTCAAACATTAAACGTGTCATCCGCAGATATTCAACACCTGCGTTTTTGATCCGCAATTCGCTGCCTGTAACCGCGGCTAATCCTATAAAAGATCCAACTTCCGTGTGATCAGGCTGAATTGTGTAATCTCCTCCTGCCAGTTTTGCTACACCTTCGATGATGAGTAAATTGCTGCCGATACCTTTGATTGATGCTCCAAGCATTACCAGAAAATGACAGAGTCCCTGAACGTGCGGTTCACAGGCAGCATTATAAATACTGGTTTTACCTTCTGCACTGACCGCTGCCATGACAGCATTTTCTGTAGCCATCACGCTTGCTTCATCGAGGTATATGTCTGTGCCTCTCAAGGCTTTTGAGCGCATTTGATAGAGTCCATCTTCATTTAGCGTAATCTCTGCACCTAGTTCTTCGAGAGCCAGAAGATGGGTGTGAACCGGTCTTAAACCGATACGGTCACCTCCAGGTGCAGGCAGATCTATCGAATTGCTGCGAGCCAGCAGTGGTCCTGCCAGCAGGAATGAGCCTCTGATCTGCTTTGCTCGTTCTGAGTCCGGAACTGTGGACTGCAAATGGCTGGAATCAAAGCGAAAAGTGTGAGCGTCAATTTGCTTAATTTTTACACCAAGACTGACCAGCAATTCACGCATGATCGCAATATCGAGAATATCCGGCACATTGTGTATTGTAACAGCTTCATGTGCCAGCAAAGTTGCTGCAAGTACCGGCAATGCTTCGTTTTTGTTGCCGGAAGGTGTGATGCTTCCGGAGAGTGAAATACCTCCCTCCACAATAAATTTTTGCATTTATTTTATTCCTGTTTGTGAAAAATTTGCTGAATGACTTAACTGCCCGAAAAGCGTATTTTCGTCATCAGCAGAGTCAGGTTATATGTTTTAAAGCTCAGGCTGAATTTTAGTTTTAAGAAATTGAAACAGCAGGTTAATAAAAACGTTTAACTCATTTCCGTGAATCCTGAACCTAAGTGATGGCGCAGTCTTTCCAAATTTCCGGGAATTGTGGTCAATGTCATCATGATACCCTCCTCCTGATAATCAATATTATCAACTCTGCTCCATTCATATATATTTGCTAAATGTTGTGAGTGCAGATAATCGAGACGAATTGTCACAGTTTTCATGCGTTCATCAAAAAAAAGCAGGATTCTTTTTCTTATTTTATCAACTAAAGTTGAGCTGTTATCATGTGCGTTTTCTGCAATATTTATCACAGCAACAAAAATTGCCTCAGGATACATTTTTTCCAACATTAACAAACGTGTAGGAGAAATACGATCTATTTTATTAAACACTTTAAGAATTGGAATATAGCGCGCATCCAGGTCTTCTAAGACATCTGTGGTCGTTTGCAAATGTTCATCGATATTGTCACTCGCGTCTACAATCTGCAGCAATAAATCCGCATCTTTGACAGTTGAGAGAGTTGAACGGAATGCCGCCACCACTTCATGAGGAAGATTACTGATGAAACCAACTGTATCAGAAAGCAGGACTTTGGGCCGTGTATCCTCTTCTAAAAGTCGTGTTGTCGAATCAAGTGTGGCAAATAAGCGATCCTCCACTAACTGTTCTGAATTTGTCAGGGCATTCATTATTGTAGATTTACCTGCATTTGTGTATCCGATCAGGCTCACCCGCAGGCAATTTGAACGTCGCTGTTTTTGAGTGTTACGTTCCTTTTCAACTCGCTTCAACTGAGCTTTTAAGCGTGTTATTCGCTGCCGCAAAAATTGTCTGTCTTTTTCAATTTGCTTTTCACCTGTACCACGTGATGCCCCAATTCCACCTCGTTCCCGGTCAAGGTGTTTCCACAATCCTACTAAACGTGGCAATAAATATTGAGCTTGCGCTAAACCGATTTGCAGTTTTGCTTCACGGGTACGGGCATTCTTTGCAAAAATTTCAAGAATCACCTGCGTGCGGTCCAGCACCTCACATTCTAATATTTTCTCTAAATTCTGGGTCTGTTTAGGACTGAGCTGATTATCCACCAGTACTGCATCAACTTCTTCATTTTTAAGCGTTAATTTAATCTCATCCAGCTTACCTTTACCAAAAAAATATGCAGGATGAATTTGTGAGCGTGCCTGCACAATTTGTCCTGCCACTTCTCCACCGAGGGAATAGGCGAGTGACGACATTTCTTCCAGTGAACTCTGGACTTCTGCGTTTGATCTATGCGGCAGTTGTAAGGAAACAATTAAAGCACGTTCCCAATTATTGAATAATCTGTTCTCGTCCATTTAGCTCAGGTTTTTGACTAAATTCTTGCTGTATTTTCGCACAAAATTATAGCATAAAAAGCAGGTGAATGTACAATTAATAATTGTCTTAAAAGACTAACCGAAAGTTAAAATCAGCTCTGGAATTGTATCCGTTTTAAAACTGTCTGTAACATCGCCTGTGTTTTCAGCAGTTATTTATTGATGTAAGACTCGCGCATTTCACGTTTGAGAGTCTTCCCTGCAACATTGCAAGGAAACGAATCGTAAACTTGGACAGCTGAGATTCGCTGAAATTTTGCGTCTACACGATCATTGGTCCATGTTATCAGTTCGTTTTGACTGATGTTTTGAGCATGATGAAAAATGATTGCTGCAATCGGTGTTTCCCCCCATTTTTTGTCAGGAACACCAAACACAGACACTTCTGCCACCGCGGGATGCTGAATGATTACTTCTTCAATATCTTTTGGAAAAACATTGACACCGCCACTGATGATCATATCTTTAACACGGTCCACCAGAAATAAAAAACCATCTTCATCAAGATATCCTAAATCGCCTGAATGGAGCCAGCCTTTAACAATTGTCTTTTTGGTTAATTCGGGCTGCTTGTAGTAACCACTCATCATCATGGGACCGCGTCCGCAAATTTCTCCAATCTCTCCCGCTGTACAATCTTCACCGTTTTCCCGTAGAACTTTTATGTCAATAAAGGGAGGTGCTGCACCCACAGATCCTACTTTACGTAGCGCATCATCACGGTCCAAATGTGAAAAAAAGCCTTCTGTCACTCCGTATAACTCGTAAAATATTCCAGGTAAAACTTCATTTAATTTGTGTTTGTATTCCAGTAACAACGGTGCGCCGACATTTTGGAGCATTTCCAGCGAACGCAATTTTTCAGGTTTAAAGTCTGGATGATTGAGCAATGCAGTAATCTGTGCAGGTACCATAACCATGTGAGTTACTTTTTCTTTTTCAACTGTGTCTAAAACTGCTCCTGCGTCAAAGTAATGGTGCAGAATATAAGTCGCACCCAAAAACATCCACGGCATTAAATCCAGCATCGCACCGTTGAAAACAATTGCGCCAGCATGCAGCACAATACTTTCCGGAGTCATGCGCCAGGCTGAAGCAAAGTGCGTGCAGTAGTTTGCGCGGACATAATGCGTGTGAACTATCCCTTTTGGAGCTCCTGTGGTTCCACTAGAATACATGATGTTGTAGACGTCATCATCGCTCAGTTGAGCATCTGGAGGTTCATCCGTAGAGGCTTCCTCGATAAAATCAGCATAAGTTTTAAAACCGAAAGTTGTTTTTTTCCCCCCTAGCAAAATCCAATGCTTATTTTGAATTGCGGGAAGCTCATTTTTGATTTTATCTAGTGTCTCGGCAAATTCCGCATCCGCAAAGACAATCACAGTGTCAGAATCGCGGAGCAGTGTCGTCAGCCCCGAAGCTTGCAACAAAGGACTTCCAGGCACAATCACGATTCCTGTTTTTGCCGCCGCCCAATAAAGCAACATCAACTCTTCACAATTTGGTAGAACAGTCGCCATTTTTTGTCCTTTACGAATTCCGGAATCCAACAGTGCATTTCCTAGTTGATTGACACGTGAATTTAATTCGAAGAAGTTTAAACGCTCCTTGCCAACTACAAATGCAAGGTGTTCCGGCCGATAGCGGGCATGTCTCGGTAACAGGGAACCGATGTTCATTTTTTATTATCTGCTGAGATTAATGTTCTGCTAAGCGTTAATTTAGAATGAGGTGATAAATAGCACAGACGTTTTGCACTTTCAAGCAAAAGCTGGAATCATCAATAAGTAATTTTAGTCAACAAGAGATTTATCTTCGGTAGACAAAAAATACACTTTGAAAAAAAGGAATCTGCAGAGTGTAATTAGTGAATAAGCCATATTCCTAACTAATTTATATTATTATCAAAAACTCTCATCATGAAATTACAAAAATTGAACCTAAAAATATTTATGCTTAAAGCAATCTTGCTGTCCTAAAAAAATGCAACTGAAAAAAATTCTAACACTGTTTTTTATAATTCTGCTCTCACTTGTTTTGTCAAGTTGCAGCTTTTACGGAAGATCACAGGATGATTTTTTGTCTGCTTCAATTGCTTCACCGGAAGCACCTTTGCTTGCGGAAGTGCTCATGCATCTGGAACTGGATTATGTGCATCCTGAAAAACTGGATGCAGAAAAATTACTTCAAGGTGCTTTAACAGAACTTGGAAGGAAGATTCCGGAAGTCTGGGTTGTTCCAGAATTTTTGGAAAATGATCGGGGTACGAGGCTACAGGTCAGGCTTGAGAAAGAAACTTCAGTCATCACTGTTGGAAAGTTGAACGGGCTTTATGATCTGCACATAACTTTACAGAAGTTGATGAAACACCTTTTGTTAAAAAATCCACAACTGACGCAGTTAAAAATCGAGCAGCAGTTTGCCCGTGGAATATTGAACCAGTTAGACCCATATTCAGTTTTGTTAGCGAATGATATTTACCAGGAATTCAATATCAACATCGGCGGTCAATTTGCGGGAGTAGGACTGGTTGTAGGTACACGTGATGGTCAACTGACGGTGGTTGCACCGATGGATGGAAGCCCTGCCGCACAGGCAGGGATGGAACCGCTTGACCGCATAGTCGCAGTTGATGACGAGGAAACAGAACACCTGACCCTTGACGAAATCCTCCACCGCTTGCGTGGAGAAACAGGGACTCCTGTGACTCTCAGCGTTCTCAGAAAAGGGCATGCAAAGGCTTTGAAGTTTGAACTTTTACGTGAAGAAATTAAGGTTGAAAGTGTTGAAACTTTTGATTTACAAAGCGCGAGTCAAACTGTCCGTTATGTACGGATCAAAGGTTTTCAAATAGCTACATCTCAAGAACTGAAAAACAAACTTGGTGACTTAACTGGCATCAGCGGACTGGTGTTAGATTTACGTAACAATCCTGGAGGATTGCTTGAAGAAGCGGTGAGAGTCAGTGATTTATTTTTGCCTGGAAAGCAGCGTATAGTCAGCACCAAAGGTTCCTCGGTTTCCACCATTCATGATGCAAAACAATTATTTGCCAGTCCCATATTTCAGGATATTCCACTTGTTGTACTGATAAACCGTGGAAGTGCTTCTGCTTCAGAAATAGTTGCTGCTGCTTTGAAACAGAATAAGAGGGCAATTGTTATCGGTGAGCAAAGTTTTGGTAAAGGTACAGTGCAAACTCTCTGGGATTTGAAAGACGGTTCTGGGCTGAAATTAACCATTGGAGAATATTTAACCCCTTCTGGACTCTCAATTCACAATATCGGAGTAATGCCTGAGTTGAGACTAATTCCGGTTATTGTTCCGCCTATAAAAAGTCAGCAGGGAACTGATGATCAACAGCAATCATTTTCTCAGGAACGTTTCCTCCTACTGACTGAAGAAAATACTGAAAATAGCAGCGTAGATTCGGAGAGATTTGAACTGCGTTATTTGTCAGCTAAAGTCGCTGTTTTCGATGATGCTAGCTTAAGTGCTGAGGCTGAGAATTTAGAAAATTTAAATGCAGATATTTTTGTAGAAACTGCAAAACGCCTTTTGTTGACGTGGAACCCTGAAGAAATAAATTCCAGTCTTCAGCAAATTTCACGAGAGGTTTCTCAACAGGAAAGCGATAAAATCATCAAAGCACTTGCGGAGCACGGGATTGACTGGAGCTTAAATCCTTTCTTAAAAACACCGGCCGCGGAAAAGCTAGGTTTAAGCTGGTTTGCAGAAGAGATAGCGGCAGATCAAGTACAACTAAAAGTTAAACTCCGGAATACAAGTGAACTTTCCGGGCAGCGTTTGCTGGTTGTTACAAAGTCCGGCAACGTTTTGCTGGATGGTTTGGAATTTCCGCTGGGTCTGCTTGGTCCGGATGCAGAAGTTGAAAAGACAATTAAGGTGAATTATTTCCCCGGGATGATGGAGGAAACTGAACCGCTCGAACTTGTGCTTTTTGACCATAATATGCAGAAGTTAAAATCTGTACGTCTGCAACTGAATTTTTCACCGAAACGAATTCCTTCATTTCGGCTGGCAATGAAAATTTATGACAATGGAGAATTCGGCAGTCAAGGCAACAGTGATAGAAAAGTTCAATCCGGTGAAATAATCGCCTTAGCTTTCAAACTCGCAAATAAAAGCCGGAAAACTGTGCCGGAATTGTTACTGAAAATTCGGGGAACAGAAGGTTCTTTCAGGGTTAATCGTGGTAAATTAATGCTGAAAAATCTTGAACCTGATCAAGAACAAACTGATTATTTCCTCTTTCAGTCTTTGAAAGGTACAGGGACTTTAGGCAAAATAAATTTGGAAATGATTGATACAAAATCAGGTACACCAAAGATTGTTCACCGCTGGAATTTGCAGCATACACTTCCGCAACAAATGGTGGTGACTCCGAAGTTTAGTGGTTTGAAATGGCAGGATCTTGACGGAAATACTGTGCTGGGAGAAACTGAGTTACAGTCACTGATTTTAAGTGGAAAAGTCAGCAACGCAGCTGATGTGAGGGATGTCTTTGTGCATTTAAATGATGAGAAAGTATTTTATTCTGCCAATTTAAATTCCAACGCAGACAGTCCGGATCAGCAACCGGATACTGAAGAATTTCTGTTTAGCACTTTACTCGAACTGCTTCCGGGGAAAAATCAAATCTCAGTATTTTCACGGAATCGTTACGGTTTTACAGCAGAGCGCAGATTGAGGATTTTACGCAGACAATGAAAGTGAGGTGTAAATATTGTCTGCTGCTTAACGATAATTCGTAAACTGTACGTCAAAGTCAAAATCCTGCTCTTTGACTGTCTGCATCACGGCCTGCAGGTCATCCCTCTTTTTGCCGCTGACACGTACAGAATCGCTCTGAGTTTGCGGTTGAACTTTGATTTTGCTGGCTTTGATAAACTGATTGATTGTTTTGCACTGCTCTTTGGTCAAGCCCTGTTGCACAGTAATCTCCTTTTTTTGCACTCTCCCGCTTGGTTCAGTCTTACCGTATACCAACGATTTTACAGGCACGGAACGTTTGATCAACTTAGTCAGCAAAATGTCGATTGTGGTCTGCATTTTCATTTCATCATCGGCAGTTATCATTAATGCAGGTTTAGTTTTATCAAAAGCTATTTCACAGTTTGAACCTTTGAAATCATAACGGTTATCAATTTCCCTGCGTGCCTGATCAACTGCGTTGGTTACTTCCTGGATGTCAATTTCGCAGACAATATCAAATGAAGCCATTTCAATGTTTTTGGTTAAAGGTTGTAATTTGACAGATACTTAACACACTTTTTGTGAAAGCGCGGCCTTGATGAAACCATTTATATCACCGTTCAGAACTGCTCGTGTGTTTCCTGCTTCCCAGTTTGTCCGATGATCTTTTACCATCTGATAGGGATGTAGAACGTAACTCCTGATTTGACTGCCCCAGGCATTTTCCTGTTTTTTGCTGCTTTCTAATTCTTTCTCTTTATTCAGTTCTTTCTGTTGTAAATCAAACAGTTGAGCTTTGAGCATTTTCATCGCGGTGGCTTTGTTCTTGTGCTGGGAACGCTCATTTTGACACTGTACCACAACTCCGCTGGGAGCATGTGTTATACGTACTGCAGAATCAGTTGTATTTACATGTTGACCGCCGGCGCCACTCGCACGGTAGGTGTCAACACGGATATCGTCAGTGTTTATTTCAACTTCGACATCATCATCAATTTCTGCATAAACAAAGACAGACGCAAATGAAGTATGACGTCTCTTTTGAGAATCAAAAGGCGAAATACGAACCAGTCTATGAACTCCAATTTCAGTTTTTAATTTACCATATGCATATGCACCTGCTACTGAAAAAGTGACTGACTTTATTCCTGCTTCATCACCAGGAAGATAGTCAAGCAGCTGGAATTTATAGCCTTCCTCTGAAAGCCATCTACGGTACATTTCATAAAGCATCGAGGCCCAGTCTGTGGACTCTGTCCCTCCTGCGCCGGGATGGATTGAGACGATGGCATTTCTGTCGTCTACGTCACCTTTAAACAATCCTGTTATTTCAAGTGAATCAAGATCATTATCAAGTTTAG
>JACNKY010000050.1 GCA_014381795.1 Pseudomonadota bacterium
CCGGAGTCCCCATGGGCACGATGGAGTTGGCTTGTGTGTCTGTCTATGTGCTCTCCCCGTCGGCATTAGACCCCCGCGGTCGCTTTAGGGGATCGGAAGCCACACTTTTTTTCGCCCATCTTACAGTGGACAAAAATTTCCGGCCAGGTGCATATACACGAAAGGATGGACGAGCCGCAATTGCCGCTTCTCTGGAAAAAACATATGCCTATTTCCCACGGATGAAGGAGCGTAGATCCAGTCAAGCAGGATACACATCCGGAGGAGAACAGCAGATGCTGGCAATCGGACGGGCATTGATGTCAAAACCTAAAATGATCCTGCTCGACGAGCCCTCGATGGGGCTTGCTCCGCAACTTGTTGAGGAAATTTTTGAAATTGTCAAAGATCTCAATCAAAGTGAAGGCGTCAGTTTTTTACTGGCGGAACAAAACACAAATATCGCCCTGCGTTATGCCGATTATGGATATGTGCTGGAAAATGGACGTGTCGTGATGGATGGCGAAGGCAAGGAATTACGCGAAAATGAAGATGTCAAAGAGTTCTATTTAGGCATGGGCGGTGGCGGACGCAAAAGTTTCCGTGATGGTAAAAATTACCGACGACGTAAACGTTGGCTTTAGTCGTTCTATCCTGTTAATGATTTTTCTACATTCCTCAACTAAGATAAAAGCATGAGCAGCAATGATGCAAAAATCGGCATCGTTGGAGGTGCAGGTCCATACGCAGGACTTGATTTAGCGCAAAAAATACTACAGCAGACAAGAGCAGAAAAAGATCAGGATTATCTGCCTACTCTACTCATTTCCACTCCGGATCAAATAGAAGACCGCACACGTTTTCTCTTAGGTGAAATCACCAGCAATCCGGCCTACGCAATTTTCCGCAACTTAAGTGATTTAATAACTCTTGGTGCAAGTGTAGCAGGGATTCCGTGCAACACCGCACATGCACCGGCGATCCGTGATGTCTTTCTACAAGAAATGAAGCAATCCGGAAACCATCTTAAAATCCTCGACATGATTGCAGAAACAATTGCTTTCCTGCAAGAAGCTTGTCCTGAAGTAAAAACTGTTGGTGTGTTATCAACAATTGGAACGTGGAAGGCAGGATTTTATCCTGAACTTCTCAGTGAGGCCGGTTATGAAGTCCGGACCCTAAACGAAGTTCAACAGCAGCATTTACATGACAATGCGCTTTTTAATCCTGAATATGGAATCAAAGTTCAAGCTCATCCTGTAACTGAAGAAGCCAGAAAGGTTTTACTTGATGGTGTGGAAATTCTGGTAAAACAAGGTGTACAAGTAATAATTTTAGGCTGCACTGAAATTCCTCTAGGACTTCCTGAGAGGAAAATTGGCGAGACTTTATTCCTTGATCCAGGATTGATTTTAGCGCGTGCGCTGATTCGGGAGTTCTGTCCGGAAAAGTTATTGCCGTGGACATGGGAAATATGAGCAGACTGCATACCGCATGAAAAAAACAACCCCAATTGAAAATTTAATGAACGTGATGGAGCGTTTACGGCATCCGACTGAAGGCTGTCCATGGGACCGTGAACAAACTTTTTCCAGCGTCGCGCCCTACACGATTGAGGAGGCTTATGAAGTTTCTGACGCAATTGAGCAGAATGACATGTCTTCGCTCAAAGAAGAGTTAGGAGATTTGCTACTACAAATAGTTTTTCATTCTCGCATGGCTGAAGAATCCGGTGATTTTGATTTTAATGAAGTGGCTCAAAGCATTGCGGATAAAATGATACGCAGGCATCCTCATGTTTTTGGAGAAGAGGAGCAGCGTTCCAGAGAATTTCACGGGGATGAATGGGAAGCACAGAAAAAGCGTGAACGCGCAGAAAAAGCTCAGCGTCGAGGGGATTCATTACCCAGCATACTCGATGATGTGGCTTTGGCCTTTCCGGCGCTTATGCGTGCAGAAAAACTCGGGAAACGGGCTGCAAAAGCAGGATTTGAGTGGCAGAAAATTGAGCCGTTTTTTAATAAAATAAATGATGAAATTCTTGAATTACGCAGTGAACTTGATGAAAAAGAAATTTCTAAAAAGTTGGTTGAAGAAGAACTAGGTGATATCCTACTGAGTGTTGTCAGTCTTGCACGTCATCTTAAAGTTGATGCGGAATTAGCATTGCGCAGGTCAAATGACAAATTTGAAAGCCGTTTCCGTTTTATCGAAAAACAATTATCTGAAGCAGGTAAAAAGCCGGAAGAGACAAGTCTTGCTGAATATGAGGCGCTCTGGCACGAAGCAAAACAAAGTAAACAGGGTTAATCAAGATGCTCACACGCAGAAAATTATTTAAGCAAAGTGCGGTCAGCGCAATTACTATGCTGGCATTGGAATCTTGTTACTCATCTCCGGAAATCCCTCCTGCACCGGATGGACTGGGGCATGACTTTGAATTTTTAACTCCTGCAGACCGTGGGATATTGTCGAAGCTCACACCGGTCATTCTTGCAGAGGGATTACCCACTATCACAGAGCAAAAAACATTAGCGATCAGTGAAATAATAGTCGGCTGGGATATTGCGGTTAGCGGACTACCTCCGTTAACCCAAGCAGAAATCCGCAAACTGTTTTCGGTGCTGGACTCCAATTTTATCTTATCTTTAACTCCCCGTTTACTCACCGGAGTTCCTGATGCATGGGACAACACCTATGAAATTGATGGGTTTTTAAATAACTGGCGTTTCAGTGATCCGCAAAGTCTGCTCACCGGCAATGAACTGCGTGTTGGTTACATGGGGATGGTTGAATTAACTATGGCCTCCTGGTATGCGAATCCACGTT
>JACNKY010000261.1 GCA_014381795.1 Pseudomonadota bacterium
CCCACCATCAACCCCAAGCAGATATTTACTACTCATTGCTGACTTCACCATTTATTGTGGCCATGACCTACTGCCCGGTCAAAATGGGTATAACCGCCGTCGACAAAGACTAATTGTCCAGTTGTGTGGGAAGAACGATCAGAAGCCAGAAAGACAATGGTTTGTGCGATTTCTTGGGGCGTAGTAAGCCTTTGTGCAAAAGGGACTAGCTTAGAAATTGCTTTTTTAGCAGCTTCCGGTTCAACCTGGGAAAGGAAAAACTGCTCGTATTGATCTGTCAGGCATTCAGCAGGAATAACACAATTAACACGTATTTTATCTGGCGCCAAGGCTACTGCCCATTCTCGGGTAAGCGCACTGATTGCTCCCTTTGCAGCGGCATATGCGGAAGTGTGCCCTTGCCCTGTTTCAGAAACCTTGGAGCCAAGGTTGACAAGACAACCCTGTCCTTTACGGAGTAGAGGCAGTGCATAATGCGTCATTGCATAAACATGCAGAAGATTATTTTGAACAGAACGCATAAAATCTTCAGGAGGAGTTTCAAGACCCAAACCGTCATTAAATCCGGCATTATTCACCAGTACATCCAAGCCTCCGAACAAAGAAACCGTTTGCTCGATAGCTTTTTTGCAAGCTTCTAAATTTGTGAGGTCCGCTTCAATATAACTGACTCTGGAACCTAAGTATTTCTCCAAAGACGTTCCAGTTTCTGTATCCCGGTCGACCAACACCACTCGACAATCCTCTGCTGAAAATGCCTCGACCGTTGCGGCACCGATGCCTTTTGCTCCACCTGTAACGAGCACAATTTTATTTCTTAGTCCTAAGTCCATGTATTCCTTTTATTTTAAGCCACGTTAATTTTTATCTACATTACGTTTCCATCGGGTGCAATCACTCCTTTTGTGATCATAAAACAACCATATGGGCGATGTTCTGCGGTGGCAATTACTGCATAGGTTTTACGGGATAATTCATAAAAACTGTGTCGTTCCACTGAGTCCATCTTCCATTCTCGATCAGAATTTTCCAAAGCAATTCGATGAAAATCAGTATGTACCTCAAGCTTGGTTTCAGGTTCTCCCACAACCTCCATATACTGAATAGGAGCTTCAATGAAGCTGTCTAGTGGAAAAACCGAAAATATGGCCTTGGCTACTTCCGGAATTCCGGCGCCATCTAACCTAATGACTTCACCGTGAACAGTTGTCGAGGCCACAGAATCTGCAGGGAAATTACTGTCAACAATTGTCAGCACGTCTCCATGCCCCATAGCACGGAGAATATAAAGCAAATTTGGATTAAGTAGAGGATCTAGATTTTTTAGCATAATGTTTCCTAAGTTTCTGGTTAAGGGTTTTAGTAACAGGTTTCCACTGAGACAATCCGATATTATTTATTAGTCCATATGTGTAAACTCTGCTACCAACTTCTAAAGTTGGTAGAGTCGTTCGGCATTTATGTTAAACAGTTTCTCTTGAACAACAGTAGGACGATTTGAAACAATTTCCTTAAGTGCTGAGATCCATTGAGACAAGCTTGCACCAAGGGTGCATACTGGCCAATCGCCACCAAACACAACACGATCTTCTCCAAAAGCTTCAAGGCAGGTATTGACTGTCGGTGCCAGAGTTGCTGCATTCCAGCCGATTTCTGCACGAGCGACTATACCTGAAATTTTACAGTACACGTTTTCAAGTTCTCCCAATTCGAAAATTCCTTTTTGCCAACTTTCCTTGGAGTGTACAAAAGTCGTATCAGTACTGGATGAATCGGTTTTACGCTGCCCGTTGACAACGTAAGGATCAGCATTTCCGCAATGGTCCAAAACAAAAATTGTCTCAGGAATCTTACGGCATAGCTCAACCGCATCATGAAGTTCCCCAGGACGTATGCAGATGTCAAAGAGTAAATCTCTCTTGCTCAAAGTACGAATGCCCTGCACAAATTCTGGAGTGAGGCAATATTTAGGAGCTTGTTCCGGATTATGAAGAACCTGGCGTACACCTTTGAGAAATGAGTTGTTGGAATTAATGTCAAGTAATTTTGTAAACCCTGGTTTTCCCGGATCAGCTGAAACGACCATCCCGAGCATTTCATCAGAATCTGCCTGACAATGCAGAGTCATGTCGTCAATCTCTTTCTGCTTGTCATCCGGATGTGCGTCCACCTCCATATAAACGGTTCGAGTCACTCCGGAATTTTCTGCGGCCCTGAGATAATCAGTAAATTTATAACTACGGTTCAATTCCGGAATCCCATTAACCCAGGGTAAGTTTAATCGGTCCAGATTCCAAAGATGCTGGTGCGTGTCAATAATGTCTAACATTTATTTTTGAATAGCAAAACTTCTTTTACTTCTGTGTGTTACGATTTTGCAGGTTATCACACGAAACCATAGAGATCAAAAGAATTAATTGATATTATTGAGAGAAATATATATGACTGTTTGGCAGTCTTTTAAGTGGCCCCCACGTTAAGGACAATAAATCTTATCAATTAAGATGTGCGTTTGATTGTCTTTCTGTTCATTAGAGATCAGGTTGAGCAAGAATATTTTTCCATTTGCGGGCACATTGACCGGCCGTAAGGAATGAGGCATCTTTGGACTTCAGCCAGTCTATCAGCAGTTCAACCTGCTTCAGGCAATACTTCCCGCAGCCTTTTACCAGGAATGGGTCCGGCAATACTCCACCTTCACCAAAATGTATCACACCTTCCTGCATTTCCCAAAACTCCCACGGATGAAAATAAAAACATAAGACAATCGGCTTTTGGCTTTGATCATTCTTTTCCA
>JACNKY010000017.1 GCA_014381795.1 Pseudomonadota bacterium
CTTTGGCGCACCCTACACACACGGTACTCCATTCAGACGTGCAGCGGAGGAAAAATTATTCCTTGATCACGCCTCAATTCATGTAGGAATACGTGGACCTTTGTACAGCAGGGATGATCTCACAAATGATGAAGAATTAGGATTCAAGGTCGTGCATTGTGATGAACTTCAAAATGAAGGAGTCGAGCACGTCATCAAGCGTATCCGGGATCGGGTGGGGGATAACCCAATGTATTTGTCAATTGATATTGATGTTTTGGATCCAGCTCATGCTCCTGGAACCGGAACCCCGGAAATAGCGGGAATGACGTCAAGGGAATTGCTCGGGGTTTTGAGAGGCTTGGCAGGTCTTAACATAATCTCAGCGGATGTTGTGGAAGTTGCTCCTGCCTATGATCACGCTGAGTTGACTTCACTAGCCGCGGCAACCACGGTTTTTGAACTTATCAATTTATTGGCTCATTACCGCAAACAAAATGCTTAACAATAGAACCTTTGTAGTTTTAGTGAATAGCTTAATCCACTGAAACTACAGACTAAGTTTAGTTAAGCCAAACTTAAAATACTTGTTCCGGTGGAACAAAATCATATCCAAAAGCCTCAGAAACGCCTTTACAGGTCACATTTCCACCATGAGTGTTTAGACCTAAAGCAAGGGCATGATCATCCTTACACGCCGTTTTCCAGCCTTTATTGGCCAATTGAACAGCATAGGGTGTGGTCACATTGGTTAAGGCCATCGTCGAGGTTCTTGCTACTGCGCCAGGCATGTTGCCTACTGAGTAGTGCACTACACCATGCTGCAAATAAACCGGATCGCTGTGATAAGTAACACGATCGATGGTTTCAATACAACCACCCTGATCAATAGCTACATCCACAATCACCGATCCCTGTTTCATGGTTTTGACCATGGCTTCAGTTACCAGGTGTGGTGCTTTTGTTCCTGGAATCAAGACACCGCCAACCAGCAGATCAGCATTTTCAACTGCTTTTGCAATGTTATAGCTGTTAGACATCACGAGCTGGACACGTCCGTTAAACACATCATCAAGATAACGCATTCTATCTGCACTTACATCAAGGATGGTTACTTTGGCACCCATTCCGACTGCCATTTTAGCGGAGTTGATGCCGACGACACCACCACCGATAATCACGACTTGTGCCGGTTCTACTCCTGGTACACCGCCTAATAAAACTCCCTGTCCGCCCTGTGGTTTTTCCAGAAAGCGTGCTCCGACTTGTACCGCCATGCGTCCGGCAACTTCACTCATCGGTGTGAGCAGAGGTAAACTACGATCCGGAAGCTGTACGGTTTCATAAGCAATCGAAGTGGTTTTACTTTTCATCAGAGCATTAGTCAATGCTTCTTCGGCGGCCAAATGCAGGTAGGTGAACAAAAGCAGATCTTCCCGGAAAAAACCATATTCAGCCGGAAGAGGCTCTTTAACTTTGTAAACCATTTCACTGGTCCACACCTCAGTTGCAGTATCAACCATTTTTGCGCCTGCCTGCTCATATTCTGCATTGCTGAAACCACTACCTTCACCGGCATCTTTTTCTACACAAACTTGATGACCGTTCCTCACGAGTTCTGCCACACCCGCAGGTGTTGCTCCGACTCTATTTTCCATTTCCTTTATTTCAGTTGGTACACCAATACGCATTTTTTACTCCTGTTCTTTAGTTAGTTTTGTTGTAAGAAACTACGCAACTCTACTTCACAGATGAAGTTGAAGCACAATCCTGGTTGTTGTTTATTTCAATACCTGCTTTAAGGCATTTCCAATTGCATCCACAATTTGATCTGCTTCACTTTCCTGAAGTATCAAAGGTGGAGCCATGATAATCACGTTCCCTAAACCAGGAACTGTGTTGCCGTTGCGCATGATTGAAACCCCCTGTTTAAGACAATTTTGAACAATCGCATTGGCTTGAGCCATCTCCAGCGGCGTCTTCTTTTCTTTGTCTGAAACGAGCTCTATGCCAAGAAGCAGACCCTTACCACGTATTTCTCCAACATAAGGATGATCCGCAAATTCATTCAGGCGTCCCTTGATGTAAGTTTCCATTTTTGCAGCATTGGCCGCTAGATTTTCACGCTGTACAATTTCGATATTTTTCAAACTGACTGCTGTTGCAACAGGATGTCCACCGTATGTATTTACATGCCGGAAATGCTTGAGTTCGTTTGCTTCTCCGTAAAAGGCTTCAAATATCTTTTCCTTAACGACAGTAGCAGCCACAGGCATATAACCACTTGCCATACCTTTAGCAAAGGTAAAAATGTCAGCCTTGACTCCCCAGTGTTCGTGTCCAAACATTTTTCCTGTTCTGCCGAATCCGGAAACGACTTCATCCATAATCAACAAAACATTGTATTGATCACATACCTTACGGATTTCAGTTAAATAATTATCAGGAGGAACAAGTACTCCTCCTCCGGAAATCATCGGTTCCATGATGAAAGCCGCCACAGTTTCTTCACCTTCGTGAATAATGGTATCTTCCAAAAATTTGGCACATTCCAATCCATGTTCTTCAACAGTAAATTTAGCATGACGTCTGTAAGGATAAGGCGGAGGAACGTGCAAAAAACCCGGAGCCAGCGGTTCATAGCCAATCTTACGTTCAGCCTGTCCTGTAGCGCTCATTGTGGCCAGAGTGTTTCCGTGATAAGCACGATGTCGTGAAATAATTTTAGACTTACGGGGATTCCCTGACTGTAAATGATATTGACGCACAATTTTGAATGCTGTTTCATTTGCCTCAGAACCACTGCTGGTGA
>JACNKY010000016.1 GCA_014381795.1 Pseudomonadota bacterium
TGCAGGAGTGTTGAAAAAAGGAGCATTTATCAGAAAACACCTCGAATCGCTCAATGATGAACTGAGTTTATTTGAAACAATTCGTGGACGTGGAATGATGATTGGAGCAGTGCTTTCAAAAGCTTGGCAAAACAAAGCACCTGCCATGGTCACTGCCTGTCAGCAACAAGGCGTTTTGGTATTGATTGCAGGACCGAGTGTGCTTCGGTTTTTACCTCCACTGAATATTGCTGAGGAGGAGCTTAAAATTGGCTTGGAGCGTGTCAGACAGGCTTTGAGAAATATTCATGCTGAAGAACTTGCAGCTGGTTCACAGTCTTAATGACACAACATAACGGCTTCGAAAATAGTTGTCATTCCCGCAAAAGTGGTAATGACAAAATAATATAACCTTTAGACTTTTTACTGGTTCAGTATTAACTTTTAAAATGAAATAATAAAAATGAAAAAAGTAGCATTTATCACCGGAATTACCGGTCAGGACGGAGCATATCTCGCAGAACTATTGCTGAAAAAAGATTATATCGTTCATGGTCTAAAAAGACGCTCCTCGAGTTTTAATACAGGACGTATTGACCATTTGTATCAGGATCCTCATGTTAACAAGCGAAATTTTATTCTGCATCACGGTGACTTAACAGATTCCACCAACCTGATCAGGATAATTCAGGAAGTACAGCCGGATGAGATTTACAATCTGGCGGCTCAAAGTCACGTTCAGGTTTCTTTTGAAACACCGGAATATACCGCAAATGCGGATGGACTTGGTACATTGAGGATCTTGGAAGCAATCCGGCTATTGGGTATGGTTGAAAAAACCAAGTTTTATCAGGCTTCTACTAGTGAACTTTATGGTATGGTACAGGAGGTTCCACAAAACGAAAAAACACCGTTTTATCCACGTTCACCTTATGCAGTTGCTAAACTCTATGGTTACTGGATTACGATCAATTACCGTGAAGCATACAATCTTTACGCCTGCAACGGTATCCTCTTCAACCATGAGTCGCCTGTTAGAGGTGAAACATTTGTCACCAGAAAAATAACCCGTGCAGCAGCGAGAATCTCGATGGGCACACAGGAAAGGGTCTATCTCGGCAACCTCGATGCAAAGCGTGACTGGGGGCATGCCAGCGATTTTGTAGAAGGTATGTGGAGAATGATGCAACAGGAAGAACCGGAAGACTTTGTTCTTGCTACCGGAGTAACCACTACTATCAGGGAATTTACCGAACGTGCTTTTGCAGAGGTTGGCATCTCCCTCGAATGGTCCGGCAGTGGAGTTGATGAAACAGGACGTGATGTCAAAAGCGGAAATATCCTTGTTTCCATTGATCCTGCTTATTTCCGCCCAACCGAGGTTGATTTGTTGATTGGTGACGCAAGCAAAGCCAGAGAAAAACTGGGTTGGCAGCCGACTTGTGATTTACAGCAAATGATCGAAGAAATGATTAAAGCAGATTTGGAAGAAGCCCGCAAAGATCAACTCCTGCAAAGCGGTGGATTTCAAACAAACGGCGGAAATGGGGCTTGACCATTTAGCAAAAGCGCATATTGGAGTTTAAGGAGATTTTATGATAAATATCAGTTCAATGTTTGCCAAGTCCCCTTTTAAACCGCTACGGGATCACATGGATAAAGTGATCGAAAGTATTGCTCCGCTGAAAGAATTTTTTGAAGCACTCCACGAGCAGAATTATACAAAGGTCGAAGAAATTCAGCAACAAATCACAATTGCTGAAGAAGCAGCAGATAATATCAAAAACGAAGTCCGCAATCATCTCCCACGAAACATTTTCATGCCGATAAATCGTCGTGATTTGTTGGAAATGCTCGATATGCAGGATACAATTGCAGATGTGGCACAGGACATTGCAAATTTATTAAACTTGAGAAGAATGTCCCTGCCGGAAGAACTTTGTGAGGATGTAATTCAGTTTGTCGAAAAAGCACAAAGTGTTTGTTATATGGCTCAGGGTCTTTCACGCGAATTTGGAGACGTTCTTGAGTCAGGATTTGGACGTCATGAAATAAAAAAATTAATGGAAATGATTGATCAGGTTTCGATTGCGGAAACTGAAGCAGATGATTTGGAGGACGAGCTTGTACGTAAAATGTTTGAGGTAGAAGACAAAATGAAACCTGTAGATGTTATTTTCTGGTATGAGATTTTCGAATGGATCGGTGATCTGGCAGATTATTCAAAGAAAACAGGCAGCCGTTTACGTTTGATGATTGCACATAATTAGACTGAAAACATGCACTGCTTTTTCTTATACAAAACCAAGGATTTACATGCTTGTTGAGTACGGTTCCGTCTTTATTATACTGGCAATAGTGCTTGGTCTTTATATGACTTGGGGGATTGGAGCCAATGATGTTGCCAATGCAATGGGTACTTCTGTTGGTTCAGGAGCAATCACTATCAAGCAGGCAATTATCATTGCTGCAATTTTCGAATTTGCTGGTGCTTTTATTGCTGGAGGGAATGTCACCAAAACAATCCGCAAAGGTATCATTGACCCAACTCCCATTCTCGGAAATCCTGAAATTCTCGTCTGGGGAATGCTCTCAGCTTTACTTGCCGCTGCACTCTGGCTGACTGTCGCCAGTTGGATGGGCTGGCCCGTTTCTACAACGCACAGTATCATCGGTGCGATTGTAGGATTTGCAATGGTCGGTATCGGTATGGATGCGGTGAACTGGCCGAAAATCGGCACCATAGTTATCAGTTGGGTTGTTTCTCCCATGGTTGGAGGCACCTGTTCGTTTCTGATA
>JACNKY010000132.1 GCA_014381795.1 Pseudomonadota bacterium
GTAAACCGCACGGAAGGCAGGGATTCAGGGTGTGATGATAACCGGTGATGCAAAAGATACAGCACAGGCTATAGCTAAAGAAGTCGGCATACTCGAAAAAGGAAACGGGCTTGTGTGGACTTCCAGCGACCTTGCTAAAATGTCAGACGAAGAGATAATAAAAATTCTTCCTGAATTACGGGTTGTCGCGCGTGCACTTCCCACTGATAAAAGCCGTTTGGTAAAATTGGCTAAATCAATGGACTGGGTGGTCGGTATGACTGGAGACGGTGTAAATGACGCACCGGCCGTGAAAAACGCGGATGTTGGTTTCTCGATGGGAAATGGTACAGACATGACCAAGGAGTCCAGCGATATTGTAATTCTGGACAATAATTTCATCTCCCTGACAAATGCTGTACGCTACGGACGGACCCTCTTAAAATCTATCAGAAAATTTTTGATTTTCCAATTGACGGTTAATGTTGCGGCCATTTTGGTAGCGTTCCTGGGACCATTTTTTGGTACGGATTTACCACTGACCATGACTCAGCTATTGTGGGTCAATATTGTGATGGACACCCTGGCAGCCTTTGCTTTTTCAGGAGAAGCTGCACTTCAGCGTTACATGAACGAAAAACCGGTCCCCAAGAGTGAATCACTCATCACTGGTGACATGTGGTCCGCTATTTTGATCGACGGATTTTACATGGCATTCCTCAGTTTGTTTTTTCTCACCTCTGATTTTGTTTCCGGATTATTTGTCTGCGATGAGATACGCTGTGCTGACCCTGAGGTAAATCTTGTTTTACTGACTGCATTTTTCGGCTTCTTTGTTTTTATGAACAACTTTAATAAGTTTAATGCACGTACAGAAAGTTTAAACCTCTTTGAGCATATCACTGAAAACAGAAGTTTCATTATGGTCGTCATCTTAATCTTCTTCCTGCAGACAACCTTTACATATGTAGGAGGAGAAGTTTTACGTACGGTTGGCTTGACCCTGAAAGAATGGGGTTACGTACTGCTCTTTGCCGTCACCATAATTCCACTAGACCTCACACGCAAATTTCTGCGTAACACCTTTGTAGGAAACCCTGTGCTTTAGAAGTAGTTAGCTAACACATTTTAAATTATCTTTGGTGATATTTTTTTTTTCCCGTAGTCAGAATTATTTCTTTGTATTCTGGGCACAAAAATAATATTTTAGACATATAAAGTTTCTTTAAAAGCACTTCCTATTAGGTTTTTAAAACATTATCAGCTTGCAGTCAATTAAGTGCTCAGGATTTATCAGTAATTTTTTAGCTCATTTATTTCTTCAAAAGGGGGGATTTTGAATTTTGGTTTTGTGATCGACAACCGAAACTGTATTGGATGTCATGCATGTACGGTTGCGTGTAAGGCAGAAAACGATGTACCTATCGGAGTCAATCGAACTTGGGTAAAGTACATTGAGAAAGGACAATTCCCCAGCACACGGCGGATTTTTTCAGTGATGCGTTGTAATCATTGCGAAGATGCACCTTGCACAACAATCTGTCCTGCCAGCGCGCTTTATACTCGTCCTGATGGCATAGTCGATTTTAACAACGAGCGCTGTATCGCCTGTAAATCCTGCATGCAGGCATGTCCCTATGATGCAATCTACATTGATCCAGAAACTCATACAGCAGCAAAATGTAATTACTGTGCGCATCGTGTAGATGTTGGACTGGAGCCAGCATGCGTGAATGTTTGTCCCACTCAAGCAATTATTTCAGGTGATTTAGCCGATCCAATATCAAAAATTTCTAAATTAATTGCCAGTCAGCAAGTTACGGTACGTAAACCAGAAAAAGGAACCATCCCGAATTTATTTTATATAGAGGGTGACCATGCTTCTCTCGTTCCTGCGGAAACGTCAAACTCCGGAAGCTATTTTTGGAACAGTCAGTCAACTGGAGTTGGACATCATGCAGGACATTCGGGAAAAAACAGTTTCGTTTTTGACAAAGAAAAAACTTCCTCTACGAATCAAGTATTAAAAATTGATGAAGGACTCAAGCAAACGGCGCGACGTGTTTATGATGCACCAAACAAGGGAATCCTCTGGGGTTGGGAAGTCGCAGGTTATATTTTCACCAAAGCAATTGCTGCCGGAATTCTAGCCTTTCCGTTTCTGTTTCATCTGACAGGATTAGTAAATGTACCTGATTCAGTGTTATGGACATCAGCGGTTTTGTCTCTCATATTTCTAAGTTTAACAGCAGTGTTGCTGATCAAGGATTTGGATCAACCTACTCGTTTCCTTTACGTACTTCTGCGCCCACACTGGACTTCGTGGCTGGTCAAAGGCGGTTACACGATCACTGTTTTTGGTGGATTGGTAACACTTTGGGGTGTACTGAAATACTTTGAATTATCGGTAATGGCGGATCTACTGATTTGGCCGATTTTGATTTTAAGTGTGCTGTTAGCAATTTACACAGCATTTCTCTTCGGGCAAGCAAAAGGCCGTGACTTCTGGCAAAGTCCTTTACTTTCAGTACACATGCTACTGCATGCAGTGGTTGGCGGTTCGGCAGCATTATTAGTCATTTCTCCATTTTGGCCAGACATACTTCCTTTAGTTACATTGTTGAAAGGAATTTTATTTTGGAGTTTAGTCATTCAACTCTTGTCATTTGCCTCAGAATTTTTATCATCTCATCCCACTGAAGATTCAGGCAAAACGGCACACTCGATCACACACGTCAAGGTCCGGTATGTCTTCTGGGGTGGTTACGTTTTACCCGTAAATGCACTT
>JACNKY010000331.1 GCA_014381795.1 Pseudomonadota bacterium
GTGGTAAAACGGTTGGCTTTAGGTGCAGATCTTTGTAAATCGGCAAGAGCGATGATGATGGAGCTCGGTTGTATTCAGGCACGTAAATGCAACACGAACGTCTGTCCCGTTGGAGTGACCACACAAAATCCAAGCTTATTTGGAGCACTTGTTCCGGAAGACAAAAGTAAGCGAGTTAATAATTATCATCAAAATACTGTTGATAGCGCCTGTCAAATTATGGGTGCAATGGGATTAGAAAGTGCTGCAGAGTTAAGACCATGGCACTTGATGCGTAGAATTGAGGCTTACGAAATCAGGAACTTTTCAGAAATATATGAATATATCGAAACTGGTTCACTGCTCCAAAAGAACAAACCTGAAAGTTATGCGCGGGCCTGTGATGCAGCACGTTCTGATAGTTTTACTGTAACTAATTAAATGAATTAATTCAGGAGTATACTTTGAAAAATAGTCCTGAAATAGCTAACTGATAACTTAAAAATATTATGAAATCATCTGATTTATTTATAAAGGCACTTGAGGAAGAAGGTGTCGAATATATTTTTGGTATTCCGGGTGAGGAAAATCTGGATTTTCTCAATTCACTCAAAGATTCATCAATCAAACTGATCTTGACACGTCACGAACAGGCTGCAGGTTTTATGGCTGCTACTTACGGACGTCTCACCGGTAAGTCAGGAGTCTGCCTTTCCACTCTAGGACCAGGAGCCACGAACCTTGTAACTGCTGCTGCATATGCTCAACTTGCAGCTATGCCGATGTTGATGATAACTGGTCAAAAACCGATTAAGCACAGTAAGCAAGGTAGGTTCCAGATTTTGGATGTAGTGGAAATGATGAAACCATTAACCAAATACACACGTTCGATTGTGAGCGGCAATAACATTCCATCGCGTGTTCGGGAAGCATTCCGGATTACTCAGGAAGAACGTCCCGGAGCGGCTCATTTGGAACTGCCGGAAGATGTTGCCGGAGAGGAAGTTACTGAAACTAAGCCTTTGCCACGCAGCCGTGCGCGTCGTCCGATTGCAGAAGGAAAGGCGGTCAAGCAAGCAGTGGAAATGATTGAAAAAGCAAAAAGCCCACTGCTTTTAATTGGAGCAGGGTCCAACCGTAAAATGCCCGCGCGTATGTTGCGTTCATTTGTGGATAAAACCCAAATTCCGTTCATCAGTACTCAAATGGGCAAGGGAGTTCTTGACGAACGCGATCCTTTGTTTTTGGGGAATGCCGCACTATCAGCCAATGATTTTTTGCACCGTGCGATTGAGAAAGCAGATTTAATTATCAATGTTGGTCATGATGATATTGAAAAACCTCCTTTCATTATGGAACGTGATTCATTTGAGGTAATTCATATTAACTTCTCATCCGCGGAAGTTGATCCTGTATATTTTCCGCAACTAGAAGTAATCGGTGATATTTCCAACAGTATTTGGCAAATAAAAGAGAGGATCCTGCCGCAGGGTTCGTGGGACTTCAGTTATGCTTTAAAGGTAAAGAAGGCAGTTGATGCTCACCTCAGTGAAGGTGCAGACGATCCACGATTTCCGATGATCCCTCAGCGTTTTGTCGCGGACGTTCGTGAAGCAATGCCTTCCAACGGTATCATCGCGCTTGACAACGGTGTCTACAAAATATGGTTTGCACGTAACTACAAAGCCTATGAACCTAATACCGTTTTGCTTGATAACGCACTGGCCACTATGGGTGCAGGCTTACCCTCTGCGATGGGAGCGCACATGGTCTATCCAGATCGTAAAGTGATGGCGATTTGCGGAGACGGTGGTTTCATGATGAACGCACAGGAACTGGAAACCGCGGTTCGTCTTAAAATGAATTTGATCTGTCTTATTTTACGTGACAATTCTTATGGGATGATACGATGGAAGCAAGCAAATTTGGGTTTTGAGGATTTCGGTCTGGAATACGGCAATCCGGATTTTGTTAAATTTGCGGAATGCCATGGTGCGCATGGACATCGAGTAGAAAAAACGACTGATTTTGTTCCACTGTTGAAAAGATGTCATGATACACCCGGAGTTCATGTGATTGAACTACCGGTAGATTATTCGGAAAATGATCGAATTCTGAATCATGAAATTAAGGAAAGAAGTCAAAAAATTTAAGGTATTGAGAGAGAATCTGCTGAATGGAAAAATATGATCTGTGTGTAATCGGCTGTGGTCCTTCCGGTTATGCCGCTGCTATGCGAGCGGTTGATTTTAATAAAAGTGTTCTGCTTGTTGAACGTGACAGAATTGGTGGTGCTGGAATCTATGACGGTGCTCTTTCCTCCAAAACATTTTGGGAAATCTCCAAAGAATATTCTTCATTCTGTAAAAAAATGCGTCACTACGGTTTGGAAGAACCGGTAGTGCATTTTAAGAATGTTCTACAAGAAGTGAATGCTGCGGTTTTTGAACGTTCAGATCAACTTGAAGAACACCTCAAGCTGGTCATTCGACAGCGTCCTGAAGCGTTCCGTTTCGTCAAAGGCAATGCTCATTTAATCGGTACAAATGAAATTGAACTGGAAACAGACTCAGGAAAAGAAAAAGTATTTGCGGAAAATGTCATAATTGCTACTGGTAGTCGCCCACGTAAAATTCCATCCATTACAATTGATGAAGATATCATCATGACCAGCGACGGTATCAGCTCGCTGGAAGAGTTCCCTGAAAGTCTGGTGATTGTAGGTGCAGGAGTAATCGGTTGTGAGTTTGCGACCATCTTTTCCAATTTTAATAAAACA
>JACNKY010000345.1 GCA_014381795.1 Pseudomonadota bacterium
GTAGAGTGAGACTTCTTTTGTCGCTCTAGCTTTTAATACTTTATAAATTATTCAAGTAAGAACGGTTTCACTCTGAGTACCTCTCTGTTTTTGCTTTTTAGGAAATCCCCGTTATCACAGTTATCTTCTATACAAGTATTCACCTCGGTTTTTGGTATATAGGTTTTAGAGCCTGTTCTGATACAGTTTGTGAATAATCAAAACTGTACAAATAATTCATTTCAATTTGCGGTGCGACTATAAATCTGTATGTTTCATGCAAATAAGAACTTAAGAGAGTAATGAGAGATTCTCCAGCTTGCCAACCTTACTGATTACATGATATTATCTACAAGCACATTATTACGAATCCATATTTTAACGCCCCTCGAATAATCCCTGAACTGGACTACCAGTCACCAATTGTATCAAAGTGAAAGCTAAACGAATTGTCATCAAAATTGGCACAAATGTTCTGCATCAATCAAATGGCAAACTGGATTATAAACTGATTACGGAACTTGCCGGGCAGATAACGCTTATCCGCGGCAAAGGGCACGAGGTTTTAGTAGTAAGTTCCGGTGCTGTAGGAGCCGGAAGAGAACTATTTTCTGTGGACGAATCAAAAAACACTCTGACATCACACCAAATACTGGCATCTGTTGGTCAGGCAAGGCTGATTCAGATTTATGCAGATGCTTTTCGGGAACATAAAATTACTGTAGCTCAAATTTTGTTAACTCGTGGAGATTTTGGCCTTCGCAAGTCATACCTGAATATTCGAAATACTCTTGAGAACCTGCTCAAATATAAAATTGTACCGATTGTTAATGAAAACGATGTTGTGGCGACAGAGGAATTGGATCTTAACTTTGGTGATAATGATTTACTCGCAGTTTATCTGGCAACACTGATAGGCGCGGATCAGCTTTTTTTCCTCACTTTAGCACCGGGTTTGCTTAAAGAAGAAAATACCGCTGAAGGCATGCGTTCAGTTGTTGTAGAGAAAGTGCATGAACTCACTGACGAAATTTTAAAGCACTGTCTGCCAGTCACTTCTGCAGGTGGAAAAGGTGGAATGGAAAGTAAAGTCCGTTCGGCCGGCATGGCAATGTCGTTTGGAATTGATACATACATCATTGACGGAAAATCTCCTGAAGGTGTTTGTGACATTATGGAAGGCTGTGCTCGTGGAACACATTTTGAGGCACATGGACGGAAAATCCGCAGTTATCAAAAATGGCTTGCTGCAGGAGCACTCAACAAGGGAACTTTGTTCATTGATGCAGGTGCAGAACAAGCTTTGTTAAACAATAAAAAAAGTTTATTGGCAAAGGGTGTGACTCGTGTTGAAGGTCAATTTGAGATTAAAGATCTCGTAGAAATATGTAACCTCGAAGGTGTACGTCTTGGAGTTGGAAGGGCAGATTGTACTGCTAAAGAGTTACGGTATCAAATAAAAGAACATAAGTTAACAGAGAAGGGTTGGAAAGGAATCCCTAGTAAACCTGTTATTCATCGTAATCATCTATTTTTGGAGTAAGTTATGACTGTCAGCCAACCTGCGATTAATGCCAGCAACAGCATTATCGTCAGACTTAAAATTGATAATAAAATTGGCATGTTAGCTAGTGTAACCCAGGCTATTTCGGAGGAGCATGGCATCGTCGGAGCAATTGATTTAGTGCAGCCGGAAGATGGAGTTTTGGTCCGTGACATTAGTATTTACACTCATGATCAGGAGCATAGCGATAAAATAGTTGCAGCAATCAAAAACATTCAGGGTGTGAAATTTATAAATTTTTCTGATCGAACGTTTTTGGTTCATTTAGGTGGAAAAATAGGTATTCAGAACCGTATCCCAGTCAAAACACGTGATGACCTTTCAATGGCTTACACGCCCGGGGTCGCAAGGGTTTGTATGGATATTTATGATGATCCGGAAGATGCGTATAAGTTGACAATCAAAGGCAATACAATCGCTGTGGTCACAGATGGTACTGCTGTTCTAGGGCTTGGAAATATAGGTCCTAAAGCAGCTATGCCTGTGATGGAAGGTAAAGCCATGCTTTTTAAAGAATTCGCCAATATAGATGCATGGCCGATTTGCCTAGACACCACAGATACAGAAGAAATTATCCGCACTGTGAAGGCTATTGCCCCCGGTTTTGGTGGAATTAACCTGGAGGACATTTCAGCACCGCGTTGCTTTGAAATTGAAAGTAGACTCCGCAAGGAACTTGAAATTCCGGTCTTTCATGATGATCAGCATGGAACCGCAGTTGTTTCAACTGCTGCTTTGATCAATGCATTGAAGTTCGTTAATAAAAAAGCTGAAGACATAAAAGTTGTTGTCTCAGGAGCAGGTGCAGCAGGAACTGCCTGCTCCAAAATGATTATGCAACTTGGAGTAAAAAACCTGATTGGCTGTGACAGCAAAGGCGCGATTAATGCCAAACGAAACGATCTTAATTCAAGCAAACAGTGGTTTGTAGAAAATACTAATCCGCATAACGAGGAAGGAACTCTCAAAGATGTAATTGCAGGAGCAGATGTGTTCCTTGGAGTTTCCGCACCTAATGTGATCAACAAAGATGATATTAAAGCAATGGCAAAAGATCCGATAGTTTTCGCCATGTCAAATCCTGATCCGGAAATCAGCCCTGAGGAAGCTTTACCATTTGTGGCGGTCATGGCGACAGGACGCAGTGATTATCCAAATCAAATCAATAATGTCCTCTGTTTTCCGGGAATCTTCCGGGGAGCGCTG
>JACNKY010000260.1 GCA_014381795.1 Pseudomonadota bacterium
TAAACATTTTCCTTATTTGTACTTATTTGAAAAATATAGCATTATAAATATATGCCAACAACAATAATTGAAAAATTATTTCATGTGCAAACAAATTATGCTTGACGCAGCACCAAAAATAATAAAACCGTGTGATTTGGCATGAAGCGAAAATCTCGTTTCGGCGAACAGTCAAACATTGTTAAGATTTGAGACTATTCAGGAGGCACATTATTAGTTTCGGTAATTTTTCATAAAACTTTAGTACAAATTTGCTGAATTTACATTTCAGCCAATAGTAATGTTCAACTTCGCTAAATTTTCCACTTCACCTTCCAGTTTATCACCTTTTTTCAGTGGGCCTACTCCAGCCGGTGTACCAGTATAAATTAAGTCACCAGGACACAATTCGAAAAAACCGGAAAGGCTTGAGACAACTTCCGCTACAGACCATATCATGTCTGAAATATCTCCTTGCTGCCGTAATTCTCCATTGACAGACAGAGTTATTTTTCCACGTTCAAAGTGTCCAACTTCGCAGACAGAATGCACGGCGGAGCAAGGTGCGGAATTGTCAAATCCCTTTGCGGTTGCCCAAGGACGGCCTTTCTTTTTAGCCTCTGACTGAAGATCACGACGAGTCAAATCCAAACCTACCGCATAACCAAACACATAATCCAATGCATCTCCTGTTAAAATATTTGTGCCTTTTTTTCCAATCGCAATGACAAGTTCGATTTCATGGTGCAAGTTCTCCGTCGCTAAAGGGAATGGCAACCGCGTACCTTCAGGACAAACAGCGTCTGCCGGTTTGCTGAAGAAAAATGGCGCATCCCGTTCAGGATTTGCACCCATCTCCCTGACGTGATTCGCATAATTCTGACCTACACAATAAATTCTGTGTACTGGGAAAACATCTGTTGTTCCTGCTACCGCAACTGACGGTGTTTCCTGTGCCGTAAAAACATAACTCATTATATTGTCTCCGGAATTGTTAAAAATATTGTTTTTAAAAACATACTTGATTCTCTTGAAATGACATCCTAGAACCGTTTCATTTAGTGCGGAACGCGAAATCTTTCATTTGTTAAACACCAATAGCATTCAGATTTATCCCTGTGGTAGAAATAACAAATAATGTATTTAAGATTTATTTCGAATCATCATACTTAACTTAAATCAGAAATCTATAACTATTATTCTGTTTCGGCACCCAGAGATTGTCAACATAGATTATTGCATTCTGCCAATATTCTACTTATGCTGATTAAGGTTCAAACCTGAATCTCAGGCTTGAAAACCGTTAAAAGACACATTGACTTGCTGGGGAGTAACCGACTCTACACTTTTATTCTGTGTCATTAATTTGCTGAATTAGGATGATCTTAATGCTTAAAAACACACTCTCTGTTCATATCGGCTGGGGTCATTGTGACCCTGCTAAAATTGTTTTTTATCCGAATTATTTTATCTGGTTTGATCAAAGTGCCCATCATCTGTTTGACAAAGCCGGAGCAAATATGGGTGATTTAATGGATCAATACGGCGTGGTCGGTCTCCCGATCGTGGATGCTCATGCGGAATTTTTATATCCTTCAAAATATGGTGACGTAATTGAGGTAAGCAGTTGGATCAGTGAATGGCGTGAAAAAACTCTGGTTGCAACTCACGAAATTTATAACAACGGACAGCTTGTCGTCAAAGGCAGCGAAGTTCGTGTATGGGCCCGACCTCATCCTGACGATCCAAAACGTCTGCAGGCACAAGCAATTCCTGATACTATCAGAGCCCGTTTTCAGCTATAAGTCTTGTTTATTTACGGTTTTCCTGAAATCCTGAATTTTGTAAGTTCTGCAGCAAGTACTAATTCAAGTGCAGATAGTCCATACACATCAATACCATACTATGAATCTGAGAAAACTTTTTCAGCAGCCTACACTCACAAGTTTAGCAAAAACCTGTGGTTGAGCAGCGAAATTCAGTCCGGTCGGATTGAAAAAACTGCTGGCTTCATTGCCCAAAAATATAGACAAGAATGTGCTGGTTGGTTTTGACACCAGTGATGACGCTGGGGTTTATCAACTGAATGCTGAACAGGCTCTGGTTTACACCGTTGATTTTATCACACCACCGGTTGATGATCCATATTTGTTTGGACAAATTGCCGCAGCCAACTCTTTGAGTGATATTTACGCAATGGGCGGCAAACCATTATCTTGTCTCAATATCGCCGGTTTTCCTGCAGATAAACTTGATAGTGAAATTTTAACAGGAATTATTTCCGGAGCACTGCAAAAAATTACAGAGGCAGGCGCAGTTCTTTTGGGTGGTCACACAACTGATAATGATGAACCTATATTTGGCCTGACTGTTACCGGTATGGTACATCCTGAAAATATTTTGAGAAACATCGGTGCACAGCCAGGTGGTCAACTAATTTTGACCAAGGCTCTCGGCACCGGCGTTTTATTTAATGCTAATCTAAAAAATTTGGTCTCAGCAAAAGCCCTCGGGGAATGCCTCGATTCCTTGATTGTACTTAACAAAACAGCAGCAGAAGTTTTTGCGAATTTTGAGATCCACTCTGCAACAGATATAACAGGATTTGGCTTTGCGGGTCATGCATTGGAAATGCTAAGCGGTCCGGACTTATCCTTTAATATCACACTGGATGCGATTCCAATCATGAACGAGGCTAGGGAAATGTATGAGCGTGGCGTCACAACCGGAGTTAATCAAACTAACCGTACTCTGGTTGAAAATAATTGG
>JACNKY010000289.1 GCA_014381795.1 Pseudomonadota bacterium
TATAAAATTTATGAGTGAAGAGGATGCAATCTCAGGGCCACTTTCAGCAATCTTTGATTGTTCTCAGCAACGTGATCTGCTTGCATTTTTCCTGATTACGCTTAAGATGGTCAATCAAAGAAACAAATATGATACTTTTTCCTGCTTCGCTTGAAAAGAAAGGTTATCATGGTATTTTCAGTTTCATCAAATATGAGCAAAGATGAAAGATAAACAATCACAAATTTGGGGCAGTCACCTCAAGAATCAGCCTGATGAACAGAATGTTCTTTTTTGCGCAGGACGTGATGTACAGGCATTACCGATGGCAGATGAATTACTGCTACCCTACGATATTTGGACCAACCGTGCACATTGTATTATGCTTGAGCGGCAGGGGCTGATTCCAAAAGCAAGTTTAGCAAAAATTTTAACCGGCCTCAGCCAACTTGAGAAACTTGTGGAGACAGGTGAATTTTCACTTGATCCAGCCAAAGAGGATGTACACATCAATGTTGAAGCTTTCGTTACGGAAAGACAGGGAGCGGACGCCGGTGGACGGATGCATATCGGACGCAGCCGGAATGATCAATCGGCCTGTGATATGCGTCTTTATTTACGTAGTGTTGGCTTAAATCTCTTCGATTCTGTAAAAAGCCTGGCTGACTCTTTACTGACGCAGGCAGCGGAACACACCGAAAGTGTCATGCCCGGATTCACGCATTACCAGCCGGCAATGGTAACCACTTGGGGGCATTGGCTCTGCGCTTATGTTCAGGGACTTTGCAGAGACCTTGAGCGTCTCTCATTTTCGATTTCGCAAATCAACCGTAATCCTCTGGGTGCAGCGGCTGCTTTTGGAACGTCCTGGCCGATTGACCGCAAACTAACCACCGAACTGCTCGCTTTTGCGAAGGTTGACAGCAACACTCTGGACTGCATTGTTTCACGCTGGGAAAACGAGGCACAACTTGCACATGCTGGCGCTATGCTGATGAATCACCTCAGTATAGTTTCGCAGGATCTCATATTTTTGAGTCATCCATATTCCGGATTACTGCAGCTTGACGATAATTATGTAACCGGTTCTTCAATCATGCCGCAAAAGAAAAATCCGGATTTCGCAGAAGTTATCAAATCAAAAGCGTCACTAGCACACGGATTTTTATCAAGTTTGCTTGGTATCCAAAAAGGCAGTTTAAGCGGTTATAATCGTGACACTCAGGTTACAAAATATCTGATCATGGATCTGATCCGGGAGTGCGAAGCGGCGCCTGTTATTTTAGGAGGTGTTTTTGAAAGTCTGACCATCAATACTGAAAAGATGAAAAAGCAATGTGAAACAGGATTCATGAATTCTGTTGATATTGCGGATCATTTAGCGCGGACTCTGGAATTACCATTTCGCGAGTGTTATCATCTGCTCTCACGTGCGGTAAAATTGTCTGAACCGGACACAATAATTACTAACGCAGCTTTGCAGAAAACACTGGCTGAGTTCGGACACCCAACTGAAATTGCTGAAGATCTGGAACAGTTTCATGATCCTCGAAAATTGATTGACCAGAGACAGCACCAGGGCAGTCCAGCACCGGAACAAACTGCACTTCAGATAGCAGAGCTTTCCGGGCAGTTAAAGTCACTTTCTGCTCCTCTTGAGGAACTGCAAAATAATATTCTCAAAAAACATGAGATCTGCCAAAATTATGCTGTCTGAGAACTTACAAATTGGCGTGATCGGCGCAGGAGCATGGGGTACAGCGTTGGCGAGACTACTTGTCAACAATGGCAACAGCGTTCAGCTCTGGTGTCATGAAGCTGAAACTAGACAAGATATTCTCACAAATCACCTCAATTCCTCTTTCTTACCGGAAATTCCGCTCCCGGAAACTTTGCATGCCTCGACCGATTTGTCTGACGTTGTGCGAAATTCAAAAATTCTAGTTGCTTCTGTGCCTTCACATTTCACCCGCGAAATTGCCAAAAAAATGCGTCCGGAAATTACGCACGAACATATCGTAGTCATTCTCAGTAAAGGCATCGAACAACATTCACTGGCCTTGATGAGTGAAATTTATGCGGAAGAACTCAACAATCTGCCAAAATTAGCAGTACTTTCCGGCCCGACATTTGCACGTGAAGTTGCGTTGGATTTACCTTCCGCGGCTGTACTGGCCTGTGCTGATGAAGAAACCGGTAGTCTTCTGCAAAAGAGTTTTCATTCTGCTCGTTTCCGCCTTTACCGCAGCACAGATCTCATTGGCGTACAGTTAGCAGGTGCAATTAAAAATGTGATCGCGATTGCCTCCGGAATTGCGGACGGTATGAAGCTCGGACTGAATTCGCGTGCTGCCTTAATTTGCAGAGGGATTGCTGAAATGTCACGTCTCGGCGCCGTGATGGGCGGATCCGCAGAAACTTTTATGGGCATGTCCGGAGTCGGTGATTCGGTTTTGACTGCAACCGGAACACTTTCACGCAATCATACTCTTGGTGAAAAACTGGGACAGGGACTGTCGCTGGAAAAATGTCTCCCGCCAGGCGGCGCTGTTGCAGAAGGTGTACGCAACGCAGTTTCAATCCATGAACTGGCGGAGCGTCACAAAATTGAAATGCCGATCTGTAAGGCGGTTTATCAAGTTTTGCATGAAGGAATTTCCTGCGCTCAGGCCTTAAAGCAACTACTGGAACGTGAACGCCCTGATGAAGAAATGATGTTTTTTCCAAATTTAAACAATAACACAGTCCATGCTAATCAACAAAAAT
>JACNKY010000388.1 GCA_014381795.1 Pseudomonadota bacterium
CAACCGGAAAGTTGAGTGTGTCGAGCGACTCATTGATCGAAACGTTATCGCAAAACGTTTCCTCCCGTCTCGACATTGTCTCAGGAGTCCGTTTAACGCTGGAAAATTCTTTTGAAATTCCGGATGAAACTACAATGGAACTGGTTGGTTCCGGCGGCGGATCATTGGACATAAACGATAATTTGACTTTGTCAGGGGAAATTAAATTTAACGCACCTGACTACTCTCTGGATAGCGGAACTCTGACACTGAACGGTGGTACACTGACAAGTGCAGAAAACTCAAGTGTTTCTTCAGACGTTATCCATTTACAGAATTCAACGCTTGATGTTGCTGCAGACAAAGTACTGAGTTATTCAGGAAGTGATTTGAAAATCGGGGCACTTACTTTGACAATGTCCGGAGGAGGGAGTTTTAATAATTCAGCTGAGCTGTTACTGGATAATGCGTCCAGTGTACTTAAACTTAATGGAATCGTAAAAGTAGAGAAAATTACGGTTGCGGAAAACCTGTCTGAAGGCTTTATTGATGTACAGAAAAACGCGACAATCCAGACATTATCGCATGCAAAATCATCAAGGATTGACATTGCGAAGACAAAGAGCTTGATGCTGACTGACAGCTTTGAAGTAACGGCAACTCAGACTATGGAATTGATGGGTGGCGGAGGAGGAACTCTCAATATCGGCGAAAACTTTACACTTTCAGGCACTCTGAAACTGAATGCTCCTAATAATACACTGAATAACGGCACACTTATTTTCAATAATGGTCTACTGGATCTTGACGATAATGCGACTGTTTCAGCGCAAATTTCACTTGCGGACAATGCGAGAATGGACCTGGCAGTAGGAAAACAGCTAAGTCTGAGCAAAACGTTTGAAATTCCAGAGAACCTCAAATTGGAAATGGTTGCTGATGGTGGTGGAACCTTGAGTTTAGCGGAGACACTTAAACTTAAAGGGATTCTGCAATTCTTGGCTCCGGATTATAGTTTTATCAATGGGGCAATTGAGCTGGGAGAAGGAGGGTTGCTGGATGTAGATGCTAATACAACAATTGCTTCAAATATTATTCTTTCGGGAAGTCCTTCTTCAGACCATTCTTTTGATATTGCTTTTGGTACCACGCTGAATTATGAAGGAAATGCAATTGATATCTCAACATATCAATTGACTATCCTTGGAAAAGGCGTGCTTAATAATAATAAATCAATTCTGTTAAGTAATTTGATGAGTAGGCTGGTTCTAGCTGATGATATAACAATTAAATTAATTGAAGTAACAGGTAATAGTTTATCTGGGTATGGAATCGTAGTTCAAAGTAATAATGCAAAAGTAATTACTTTGAACTTGTCAGCTGATATGGGGCTTTCCTTTAGTGACGATACTTACGTACTTAATGTTGAAAATTTGAATGTTAAAGCCACAGCTCAATTGAATGGAGATGGAAAAGGTTTACTATTAGTTAAGAAAATTGAGCAGATATTTATAACTACTGGACTAGAAGAAAATTATGTCTTAAAGATACACGATGTAAATCTTAAGGTGTTGGATGAGATTGATGTGATTTTTGCCGATCAGATTGTTATGAGTGGTAATTCCTCCTTTGAGTCTGAAGGAGGCCTAGCATTCATGTTAGACGGGACTATGAATTTCAACGGAACTGTGATTGCTAATATTAATTTAGATGGTGGAACAATGTGTGTCTATAATGACACTACACTTATTGGAAATATTCGACATGTTAGTAATTCTATAATATATATTGCTCCAGAAAAAATATTAACATATCAAGGTGACAAGCCACTTAACGTCAGAAATTTGACACTGGCATTACAAGGTGGAGGCCGTTTCGCTAATACTGATAATAACTCAATTTTACTGAATGAAGATGGCGGACGACTTAAATTGGCAGGCAACACCACAACACTTTCTCACCTAGGTATTGCTCAGAGTGATTATAATGGTGTGAAATTTTTGGATGTTGATAACAATGCAAATTCAACATGTGTAGGTGATAATAATACATCACAAGGTTTTTCAAAAATTGTGGTAGAACATCTTGATCAGAAAGGAAATTCAAACATAGGTTTGTCAGCAATGACTGAACTTAGTTTTACAAGTCAATCCTCAGTAGCGAGTCAAAAGTCAATGACTGTCTCTGGAGAAAGTGGTAAGTTGAGTCTTGACGGCACTATGAGCTTTGAAAATGGAAGTCAATTTGTTTTGAATTCTCCGGGGTCGATAGTAAGCGGAGCATTTGATTTTGTAGAAAGTAATATTTTGAACGTAATAAAATCTGCTAGTTTTCAATCATCAATTGGCAAATGGAAGAATGCTCAAATAATTGTAGATGCTGCTTCAGTACTAACCTTTGAGGATAATCAATTTGAAACTCAAGGTACTTTTGTAAAAACAGGCGGTGATATGTACTGGGATAATGTTAGCTGGAGTCTGCTTGATGATACAGACTATTCCAGTGACAGTTTAGTCGAAACAAAGACTTTGTCATTAAATAATTATCAGCTTACTTTAGGTTTGCCAGAAAGTGATTTAATAGTAACAGACAACATGACATTCGATAATTCCAGCGAACAGATTTTAACAGGAGCAGCAGATTTAAGCATATATGGTGGTATTGTTATGGAGGATGGACTTATTTCTTCAACGAGCGGTCTTGTCTACTTTGGAAAAGGCGGAACTCAAACCGGAGGGGGTTTAGATGTTTCAAACAGCACATTCAAACTAAGTGATGATTTTACCAAAACTGCGGGTACACTGACGATGACCGAAGTCGGAACAACACTTGAGTTGACAGAGAGTCTTGCTTTGACGAGTGACACTTCTCTGGGAGTGAAAACACTAAAGTTAAATGATAAAACTCTCACACTTGTTTCAGATACAACTGATTTGACAGTTATTGACGCAATCACTATGAATGAAGCGGATGAGCAAATTCGGACCAATTCCGCGGATTTGACACTGAATGGATTGTTAACTGTCGCAAACGGTGGAATCGACTCAGATAATGGTACATTGACTTTTAGCACAGGAATTAAACAAAGTGGGGGACTGCTGAATATAAATAGCAGTCTGCTCGAATTAGGTGCGGATGTTTATAAAACAGGGGGTACATTGAATACACCGGCTACTTCAGTCACAGTACTCAACAGTTTGATAATTACAAGCGACAGCACAATTTCAGTTGATACAATAAATTTAGGTGCAAATACACTCTCGCTGGGTTCTGCATCAAGTGATTTAGATATCAGCGGCAATTTATCATTGGCAGAAGCTAATGTGTCTCTTAATATTGAAGATGCAGACCTTACGGTTCTAGGAGAAGTTGAGCTTGCAAACGGCAAATTAAGTTCGACTGGAGGTGCAATTATTTTCAGGAAAGATGTAATACAGTCAGGAACATTTGAATTTGATCTTAGCTCAAGTACTCTGAGCCTCAATGGAGACTATACAAAAAGCGGCGGTCTGTTAGACAGTTCTTCGGCTACACTTTATTTGTTAGATAATATTACTGTGAGCAGTGATTCAGCAATTGAGTTTAACCAATTGGAGTTGAATGATTTCACACTGACTTTGGGTTCACCAAGTACAGATTTGACCATAATTACCTCAATCACACTCGATAATGTAAACGAATGGCTTGTTACTGCTGATGCTGATCTAAGTTTGCTTGATGATCTTAATATCAGTGAGGGTGGAATTACTTCTACAGGCGGAATCATAACAATGCTGGATGGAGGTCAACTTTCTGGAACTGGAGAATTAGATTTCAGCGGAAGTACCTGGGTTCTGGGTGGTGATTTTGTAAAAACAAGTGGAATTCTATGGGAAACTGATTTGAAGCTTGCAGCCAATATTACATTTACCAGTAATGCAGCCTTTAGTTTCCTGAATTTAGATCTCAATGATCTTACTCTAACATTGGGAAGTCCATCGAGTGATCTCAGCGTGGTAAATGCTGTTGTGATTGATGCAGCGACAGAAGGAATCCAGACTGCAGATGCGGATTTGATTCTGCTGAGTACATTGACCATGAGCGACGGACAATTGACAAGCACAGGCGGCAATCTTAAATTAGCCCATGCTCAAACATCAAAATTCAGCGGAAATGCTTTGATGATGCTTGATAATACTTTATTGACCTCAGACGATGGAAACGAAGTTGCGCTTATTGAAATTGATGGTGAGCCTAATTTGAGCATGACCGATAACAGTCAAATTTCATATATCAATCTTTCTACCTCCGAAGGTACTGTTGGTTCAATTAGTACATCAGGGGAAGTTAGCTGTTTGGAAAATTGTACTGGTTTCACAGAAATAGGTGCATACGGTTTTAATTCTTATGGGCTTTACAGAAATATTAGTAGCGCGAACTTGGTGCTCACGGAATCTGAAGGTGAACAAAAAACAGCGACGTTGTCAGTAAAACTGCTCAGCCGTCCTGACAGCATTGTACAGGTTGCATTTAGAAGTTCTGATGAAACAGAAGCTACTGTGGATAAAAAAGTATTAACTTTTACACCAACTACATGGAATCGTATTCAGCAGCTGACAATTACCGGAGAAGATGATTCTGTAGTTGATAATGATATGCGCGTAGGTATTCTGGGGTATACAGATTCAGATGATACTAATTATGCTTCAACTTCAACCACCAAGACCCATGCATTCAAATATTCATTTATAGTCCTCAATGATGACCTGCAAAAAGGTCGAAGTCCTATAGTTAAAATAGGACCTGATCAAAGTTTAAATGAAGAGACAAGGGTTATCCTGGACGGATCAGCTTCATATGACCCTGACCAGAACGGACGTATTGTTGAATACCTATGGGTTTATGCTGGTCAGCGAAATGACATAGTCATTGAACGTAAAAATGAGAGTATTGCTTATTTTGATGCACCTGATATTGATGAAGAAATAGTCTTGTTATTTGGACTGGAAGTAATTGACGATGACAGTTCGTCCGCTTACGGTGCAACAACAATTACTCTCATACCGGTTAAATCGGTGCCCGGCGTTGACGGTGTAATCGGAGGGATTACTCCTAAATATCCTGAAGATATAATTTTGGATGCAGAAACCACAAATTCCGATGGTTCAAAAACGCTTAAACTTGTGTCCGCAGATAATACCATACTTGAAATTGACATGAACACGGATGGTTCTGTTAACGGCAAGATAATAACTGAAGACGGCTCAGAATCCAAAGTTCTTGTTCCTCTTGGTGCTGAAGTCAATATGAACAAAGATGGTTCTCTCAGTGTTACGATGTCTCTTGAAGGAGTAACTTTGTCAAGTAATGTCAGTTCTGAAGGAGAAATGACAATAGGTGTTTCTAGCGAAACAGGATCCACGGGTGCCTTCTTAAAGGCTCCAAAGGGTTCTGAAGTTAGTATCGGTACTGACGGAACATCCAGCATTTCTATGCTAGCATCTACAGATCCCACCAGTGGAGTAACCTCTCAGGTAGTCAGTACACTCAGTTTAGATGGTTCTACACTTACTGAGATGACATTTAGCGGGGGTACAGGCAGAACAACTAATGCGGACGGTTCTGAATCAAATAAATCAAGTTTGGTTACTGAGTCAGGTCTGAATGTAGCAATTGATACCAGTAGTGGTATTGCTGCCAGCTTGTCGCTTCCAAATTCAGTAGGAACACTTGCCGCCAGTATTTTAAATGATGGCACATCATCTACAAGTTTTGATAACGGTTCCAGTGGTATTACAACATTTAATTCTACAACTGCTATGGATCTCCAGTTCAAGAAAGATGAAGATTTAACTGGAAAAATTGTCAGTACTTCAACTGCGGAAACAGGAATTGACGGCATCAGCCGAACAACCAGCAGTACAACCACCAGTGAGGGGGCGGTAATTCTAGTGCAGGGTACAGGAGTCTCTGACAGTACTTTACAGGTACCAACCGGTTCGACTGTTTCTCTGAGTAAAAATCGCACAGTAACATCAACTCTTGAGATAAGTTCTTCCAGTATGAGCAGCATTGTGACTATGAATAGTGAAGGATTGATGATACCGACAATTACCACTACCACTCTTTCCCCAAATACTAAGCAGATTTTTCCTGAAGTAGGTGCTGGAAGTACAGTCAGTCAGGAATATGGGAAAATGGTCATATCCATGCCTTTGACTAACTCAGGAAGCGCACGCAGTTTTTCAAGAAGTAGTACATCATTACGAACTTCACAACGCAGCGGAGTTTTCGCGGAATTTTCGACGAACGGGCAATGGGTTGGTTTTGATACTACTTCCGATAAACCGGTTTATGTTCAGTCTGCATCTTCGGGTGCGACAGTTGTACTGGAAAGTTCTTACGACAACACAACTAATGTCAGCTTGTCTTCCGGAACCGCTGAATTGCGTATCGGTGATGCATTGCCTTCAGCTCTGACAGGAACTAGGACTATAAGCAGCGCACCGGCATCCGTAACAATGAAAGGTGCACGAAATCTGGTTTCATTACCAGCTTTCACCACAATTTCTCCTTCGAACTTTGAAAGTCAATTCCCAGCCAGTGAGGGATACAAAGCGGTTATGGTGCGTCGTAGTGATGCATGGCAATTTTATTCAAGCAGTGACGATAAAACAGTCTACACTGATAAAGGATATACGGAGTTAACCTCAAGTATTGAAGCCGGTGAAGGAATTTGGGTTTTGTTAAATTCACCGGTTAAAGATACAAATCTCGAAGTTGCTAATTATGGAGGATATAGCGCATCTACGCAATTAAGCAGTATGAATTCTGAGTGGAATTTGGCCGGTACCTCGAAAGAGATTACAGTTGAAGAAATAACACAGGCTGCAAATTTTGATCAAACTTCAGAGGATGAGTCTAATACCCTTGGATTCCTAGACAATTCCGGAGGAAATGGGCCGACTTCTGGACTGCAAATATCAAATTTGAATTATGACATTGCAGGAAATGAGTTTGGACAATCCTTCAGGATTGTTCTTTTGATGGCACTCCTGCTGCTTGCTTCTGCAAGTGTGATGTTATACCGAAGACAAACTCAGCTTAGGAACAGTTCGCAGTTTCAAAACAGTCGTTTAAGGACTCCTGCATGGCAGATGTTTACTATAGCTGGTATTATTATGGTTGTAGTGGCATGTGCACCGCCTCAGAGTGATTCTACATCTTCCACTTTTGACTACTCAGGTTCCTATGACCGGGTACACTCAATCTGGAAGTGGGATGACGTAAACAGCAAATGGGAGGCCTACTCTCCAAAGACTTCGATCGCGGCGGAATTAGTGACTCAGGGTTACAGTACTTTCAGTTCTGTTGAGAAGGGTAAGGGATATTGGTTGCGTATTAGTTCGAGTGGGGTGCCTACAAGCCTTTCATTTGCAGAACCTCCTGCATTTTAAACTTCATGTTCTTAACTGCTCCGGGATATTGGGGAAGATGTGAGCGTATCTCTGTGCTAACAGTTTACTTGAAAGTACTGATTCTGTTTTTCATGCTCTTTCCGGCAATAGCGGTAGTTTTGGTAGCTGAAGAAAACGTGCTGCTAGAGTTCACCGATAATGATTCCAGGGGAGGATGGCTCAGCGGTGACATGATTGTTACATATCCTGAAAAATCAGCGAAAATATCCAAATATGTGTTGCTTTGGGGTAACAATCCACACAAGCGTCTGGGCATGTACCTACCAATTGTGACTCTAAAGTCAGGAGAATCCGGCAACAGGATTCGTATAAAGTTTAATTCAACTAAAATCCCTCCAGGTGCAACCCACTTTTTGCTCTACTCCCGCAATGAAAATGATGAAGAAACTGAACATTACAGTCTTTCTTTGATTGACAAAGGCGTGCCTAGAAGTAAACCTCAGGAAATTATCTTTGAGCAAACTGGCAAGATGGGCAATCGCATTCAGGGTAAAATCAGTCTTACTCGGGCCTGGGATGAGCGTGACTTGACTCACTATGCTGTGTATTGGGGAAAGGGTCCTGAAACAATTTTGAGAACTCAGCCACCTATTACAATTTTTGAAAAAAAATCCTGGTTTAGGAGTTTAAAATCTCAACTCCAAGCACCATGGAAATCAAATATAATGACTGAAGAAATAGATGTTCTTTTATCTCAAGAAGCCACACATCTTATTGTTTTCAGTAGAAATTCAGCAGGGCAAATGAATGATGGTGTCTCTGTAAAACTTGAGGTAACGCAGACTAAGGACAAAGCAAAGAGTAACAAGATGCTATTGAAGTTAAAACCTGCTCCTTCTGGAATGATTGCCGGTGTAGTAACTCTTGTTCGTCCTGAAGAAGAAACTGACTCTGAACACTATTTATTATTTTGGGGAAAAAACGAAAAAATAAGATTAGCTGATTTACCACCGTTGACTCAGTTTGAGGTTAAAAAAATAAGAGATGGACTAAACATCAAGGAAATACAAGTTTCCACGTTAACAATGATGGATCAAAACCTGCAAGTAGCGCCAGTCAAAGATGCAGTTCGTGAGTTGAAATATAAGTTTCCACCGAATACTTTTATCCCTGAAGATGCCACACACATACTGGCATACACTCAACATAAATACTGGTTTCAGGTTGATGCTGAAAGAAGGATTATAGGACCGGTTGCAAATGTCTCAATTGAAGATCCTGATGGAAGCCGGCAGAAAAGCAAAAAGATTAGTAATATAAAAGATGGATTAAAAAACTTTTCTATTACACAATTTAAGAAAGATGCTATAAAAGCAAGTGATAAAAAAGAGGAATTTGGAAGTTTGCTTCAAGGTGATAAAGCAGTTAATAAGAAAAACAGGAAAGCTCCGGAGTGGCGGATTTCTGAATATCGTGGTTTAGGACTTGGACTTTCTTTTTCTGGATTAAATGGAATTACAACATTTTACGATTATAATCTGAATGACAATCAGCAATTGCATTATTCTCTGGAACTCACGGGTCCGCAGGTTGGTAGTACTTTTAAAGCACTGAGACTGACCGAAGAAAGTACTAATATGCAGAGCATATCCATCAGCGGTTCCGGAAACTTACTGGAAATTAATCGTACATTGCTTTCTGGTACTTACCGCTGGTTTGTGGATGACTCTGTTATTTGGGGAATCACGGAAGGATTGTATTACGGTACAGGTGGTGGATTGGGTTATGCAACCTTAAAATATGATGGTAGAGACTCAACTGGGAATGCTACACTTTCGGATGATACAGAGACTTTTAATGCAACAGTCACAGAATATTCACATTCTGCGAAAGCAATGGGGTTATTTGCGGTACTGGACGTAGGCTGGCAAGGACAGGAGGACTACTATTTTCAATTTTCGTTACAGCCTTCAATATATTTTTATTATAAAGATGAATTTCAGGAATCAAGCATACCTGTTAATCCAAATCAGCGTTCGACTGTTATAGAACGATGGTCGAGAGCGCAAGATCTCAACCGACTTATATTAGGATTTGGTGTATTTTTTTAAGATTATAATGATCCACATTTCATTAAAAAACATGAAGAAAGCAGTAATCATGACAGTATTATTTATTGCTGCTTTTTCGCCATATATTTCAGCAGAGGAAGAGACGCTAAATATTCAAACGACAGCAGTTCGTTATGTTTTTACTCAAAGTGTAGAACGATTGCTCCATCCTTGGCTGCAGCAAGAAGTGTCAAATACCTGGTTTGAAAATGAGATACCTAAATCATGTCACATCTGTGACAATGTCTATCGTTATCCTACAGACAACGGCTCTGTGGTAACTCGTGGAGTTCAGAATATGATTAATCGAAAAAGGCTGGCTACAATTCTGGAAGTAGAAGGATTTTTGACTGTGATTGTCAGACAGTCGGGAGATGTTCTGAGTATTGAAGCGTCACTGCATAATCTTAAGCAAGATGAGCCGCTCTGGGCCAAAATCTTTGAATGGTCTAAACCTTGGTGGTAAGAAAAGTGGTCCTGAACCAAGTTTAAATATACGTATATTTGTTGTAACTAGCAGACTCAGTTACTCACACTAAACAGATGCTACAAAATATTGAAACACAAAACTCTTTACCTGAGCAGATTCAACTTGCAGTACTAAGGATTTGCAATCGTTCCTTTGAAGGATACAAGTCAGGATTTGGAATTTGACGCACGTTCATGTAACGTCTGCTTCCTGTTAATGAAAAGCTCTGAATTTCGTAGCAACGGTTTTTGTAGTCAAACAATATTTCTTTTCTGATAGACTTAGCTAATTTTTGCCTCAGCTCTAACTCCAATCCATGGTGCTGGCCGAACAATCCAAAAATTCGTACCGGCATAACTTGTCCTATTTGCATTGTTAAAATTATCAGTTTTTATTTTCCAGATATCCCACTGATAAAGTTCAGACGCCTTGTGTCTGAATCTCTTTATTTCGGAAGCTACTCCAGTAGTCAGTGGGTATTATTTTTTCTTACAATACAATAACTGTGCAATAGTACTTCCTTAAGTGGAACAGTACCGCTGATAATTCTTTATGTCAAGTAAAAAAGTAACTATTTGTGCAGAATATTTTAGTTGGACCTAAAAAAAGACCTAAAGTCGTTTCATTTCTACTAAAGCGAAAAATCTTATTTTCTCCAGCACTCTAATCAGAAATAATTATTAAGGCTCTCGAAATAAGCAATAGTCGATTTTAGACATTTTATGATTCAGCCATCCTGAATTAGCAAAATAATTCTTAAAATTAAACCACAGCATTAATTGATCAGTCTTTAATATGCGGACTTTAAATTTATAAAATACAAGAGGATTGCAAGCTGAGCTTGTTTGGTTTAAGATTAAAGTTAACAGCAATCCTTTAAATTCAGCGTAGATGGAAAAAAATTCAAAGTTATTAACAAAATTAGCAACATTACTATTTCTCTGCATGGGGACACTATTATTATATGTCTGGATAAATATTGATGATTTACGGTCCGAGCAGTCCTACCGTCAAATGTGGTATCTTAACCATAAATTTGATAAAAAATGAGCAGCTTAAAATGATTTACTAAAAAGTAACAAATGCAAAAAATAATCACACGGTCAAAAAATATTTAAGAAAATATAAGATAAAAACAGTTGTCTGAGCTCTCTTTATCTCTGTGCTTTAACACCTGATTAGTAGTTTTTTGATTATTTGTAATGTATCAATGAAAACTTTATTTTAAAGAAAATTATGGAAGTTAAGTTAAACAAAGCAACCCCTGAACAACTAAAAACTACACCGGCCAGCATGTCCGGTGTAGTTTTTGGGACTCAGTTTTCGGATCACATGTTTTGCATGGAATGGGAAGATGGAAAAGGTTGGCACAATGCAGAGATAAAACCTTACGGTCCGTTATTGATGGAACCTTCTGCAATGGTTTTACATTACGCGCAAATGGCTTTTGAGGGATTAAAAGTATACCGTACTGATTCCGGAGAAAACGTACTGTTCCGCCCACGTGAAAATTTCAAGCGTATGAACCGTACAGCTCAACGTATGTGCCTTCCAGAAATAGATGTAGAGGAAGTCCTGGATGCCCTTAAACAGTTACTGCGCTTGGATTCCGCATGGGTTCCTCATGAATCAGGAACCACGCTTTATATTCGACCAACAATCGTAGCGACTGAAGAAGCAATAGGTTTGAAGGTCTCTTCAAAATATTTGTTTTTCATTATTCTGAGTCCGGTAGGTCCTTATTACTCACAGGGATTTAATCCCGTAAAAATAATGGTTTCTGATAAATATGTTCGTGCTGTTCCTGGAGGTGTTGGTTATGCTAAAACAGGAGGTAACTATGCGGCCAGCATATTAGCAGAAAAAGAGGCCAAAGAACTGGGTTACACTCAAGTACTCTGGCTGGATGCTGTTGAAAGACGTTATATTGAAGAAGTCGGAGCGATGAATATTTTTTTCGTGATAGATGATGAAATTGTAACACCACAACTGACTGGCTCAATTCTTCCCGGAATAACCAGAATGTCGGTTTTGGAACTTGGTAAACATTGGGGTTTAAACGTTTCTGCAAGGCGGATTTCAATTGATGAAGTTCTTACAGGATTAAAAGAGGGTTCGGTGACAGAAGTCTTTGGTGCAGGTACAGCGGCAGTTATTTCACCGGTAGGAGTTTTGAGTTACAAAGAAGAGGAATATCAGGTAGGCAATGGAGAAACAGGACCGATCGCTAACCGTTTCTTTGAGCAGTTGACAGGAATCCAATACGGCAAAGAAGAGGATCCTTTCGATTGGGTGGAATCTTTCTAAATAAATAACCGGAACTTGAGTCAAATAATTTGAACTTCGAGCTTGAATTACTGACTGTTGCTATTATCGTGTGTGCGGTGTTGCATATCCTGGCAGAATATAAAGGAGCTCAGCGGAAAGTTTACCTGTTGAAACCTTTGACGATGTTGCTGATTGTTGTCATGGGCTTGATTCTGCTTCCTGAAAAGTTGGACTGGTATCATTATGCTTTGTTGATTGGTCTGTTGTTTTCAATTGGTGGTGATGTGGCACTGATGTGGCCTTCAGATAAATTCATGCTGGGGCTGGTCAGTTTTCTGACAGGACATATATTTTACATTTCAGGATTGATTTCCGGAATAGAATTATCCCTTAGTTGGTACGTCTGGGTACCGTTGATTATTTTGGGAAGCGGCATGTTTTTGGGACTGCGTTCCGGATTGGGAAGAATGCAGATACCGGTACTGCTTTACATTCTGGTAATTCTGATTATGAGCGGGACTGCATGGGAACGCCATTTTCAACTGGAACTTCCACAAACATATTTTGCTCTTTGGGGAGCCACGTTATTCATCTTATCTGACGCATTGCTGGCTTGGAATAGATTTAGGGTGAAATTCAAATCTGCACAATTATTTATCTTAGGCACCTACTATACTGCCCAGTGGGCACTCGCAATCTCATTGAGTCAGTCTGACGCAGTTCAAATGAGTTGATTAATTAAAAGCATGCAAAATCTATTAAAAAATTATCTGGCTCTCCTCAGAAATCTGCGTGAGAAAACTCCACTATTATTTGTCATGCATGTTTTTTTTGTGGGCGCAGCAGTATTGATATTGTTGCTGGTCTTGCTGTCGAGCGGATTACGCTTACTCACATAGAGTAGTTTTATTTCTGTGCTTCTTTACGCACCCAGGAGTCTTTTTCAGCTTTCAGGAAGCTCTCAAAACTTGGTGCATCCAAGCTGCGGACTGCACGTGCTGCTGAAATTCTAACTTGGGCATTACGGTGCTGCAGCAAACGTTCTGCCAGCTTTTTTACTCTGTCAGGTTCAGTTTTGCTGAATCCATTGTTCAAAGCTTCAAATCCGCGCCGTGCCAATGCTGCAAATGATTTGTCTGCGGTTTGCTCCAAAAAGACTGCGGTATATTCTGAAGGAAAAAGCGACAAAGCTTCCAGCGCTCTAAAACGCAAATAGTTGATCGATGCAGTGTCTCCGGCAATTTCGATCAGCACGCTGTCTGTATCATCTCCCAGCGACTGAAATGCCACTGTGTCAAGCTTCCAGTGTCGCCCTTCCAGCAGTTCGATAACCTCAGACATTTCCGGAGCGGCAACTGCGGTT
>JACNKY010000015.1 GCA_014381795.1 Pseudomonadota bacterium
TTTTTTTCTGTTATTTCTCCAATTTTTTTTGCAATTAAATTCAAGGCTTCGTCCCCACCCGCTTTTCTAAAACGCGAAACCCCATCGGCTGTTTCCCGAATTGGCGGATTGTTCAGCCCGTCCGGATCAAAGAGCAAACCGTGCCCGCCTGTTCCTCGGGGACCCAAACGTCCGTTGCTCAAAGGATGATTTTCCTGTCCGGTTATTTTGTAAACTTTTCCGTCTCGCACATGAGCGTCAACACCACACCGCCAAAAACAAAGCTCACAAAAAGTCGGCACAACTTTTTCTGCAGGATGATGAGCCAGAGCATCCTTTCCGGAAATCAGCGGCCATCCAACACTTCCTGCCATTGCAGAAGAAGCAAGGAATCCGGAAGAAATTTTAATAAACTGACGACGCTTAAACATTGTGAGATTCAGGTTTCAGGTTTAATTTTAATTTTGTTGCCACAGATTTGAAGTGATTTTGACTTACATTTAAACAATGTCAGTCTTGTTTTTTTCCACTTCAATCTGTGGCAAAGTTGTTATTCAATTGTATATTTACCGTTTTTATCAATTTTAATAATGGCATTCAGAAACTTCGCGTTTTTGAAACCATTTTTTTGCAGTAACTGATAGGCAATACCGGCACGAACACCACTGACACAATGTGTAACTATGTCTGCAGATTTGTCGAGCTGAGCGAGATTTTCTTCCAGTTCATCCAATGGAATGTGGACCGAACTTGCTATTTTACCTTTTGCAGCTTCTTTTTTGGTGCGCACATCAAGGACTACATATTTCCCTGCTTTGACCAACCCAGCGAATTTGCTGGAATCAACCGCACCTTTTACCGGTTTACGCACATAACTGATTTTTGATCCGGGAGCAGCATTTGAGACAGGAAGTCCACCCTCTTTCCAAGCCTTAATTCCTCCGTCCAGGACAACCGTATTTTTGTAACCCCAGTAAACCAGTTCCTTGAAAGCTGACATTACTTCAGCACTTCGTCCCGCTGAACCGTAAACAATCACAGGTGCATTTTTATCAACTAATCCGGGAAGCAGTTTTTTGCTGCTTTTGAACTTCTTGGCTTTGAAGTCTTTGCCCATTTTCACGAGTTCTACAGCGGGAAAAGAGACTGCGCTTTTGATGTTCGATTTAGCGCTGTCACCGGCAGAACGTGTATCAAGAATGACATGATATTTGTCGAGATTTTTTACCAGCCACGCTTGATCAACGACCATCAACTGTCTGATCTTTTTCCAGGCAGGAACACCTGCAGTGTAAACTTTTACATTTGTGTGACCTGCTTTAGCCGCCAGACCGGCGGCTTTAGGACTGAGTCCTCAGGTAGGCCCTCCACAGTAGAAAACCAATAATTTATCCTTGTTTTTGGGAAGCAGCTTGATTTTCTTTTTGAAATCCGTCACCGGCAGTGCTACTGCAGTGGGAAGATGACCGGCGTTGAAAGAAGCCAACGGTCGTGCGTCAAGCAACATATATTTGTCTGGATTACCATTGACCAAACTTTGGATCAACTTGGTATCCGCAATCATTTCCGGTGGCAGTTCCACCAGCACACGTTTTATTTTTAGCGCAGACTTTCCCGGTTCCAGATCAACGAGGATCACATCATTGATAATGAATTCCTTGATCGACTTTGCATTCTGGTACTGTGTCTGTTTATCAAACTGAATGACCTCAACCTTATTGGTCTTGAGGTTCATCATCTGTATCGTACCGGCTTTCCTGGTGATAGATTGAATTTTGCCTTTTATTTGAGCACCCATCAGTCCAAACGGAAGCAGCAATAAGATCAGCAAGATGCTACTGAGTTTCAATATTTTTTTATACATAGCGACCTCTTTATCAAGTGTTAAACTCATATATTTTCGTCCTGAGACGAACCAGTGGTTTTAGTATGCTAATAAATCGATTTCAAAACTATTCGCAAATATACGTATACAGTTTTATGTATATTCTAAAAGCATCAATATATGAGATCTTAACAGGCTTGCGTTTGTTGACTTCCGGTATTATCTTGGCAGCAAATCTATCTTTAGTTTCAGGATAAAGGGGACGCCACCTTTTGAAGGTATAAAATGATAGTGTAGCGTTGTAGAAAATGAATTTGGGTTTACTATTTAAATCATGTCGTTCAAGATAGATATCATTGTCGATTCAAAAAATATTTTAAGATCTGCTAAGTTAGGACAAAAACCATGAGTATCAGAGATATGAGCCGAAATGTGTGCATACTGACGGAAGATGCATATCTTGATAGTGAGGACAAGAAAACACACGATTACAAAGGTGTTATTGAATCATCACGTCGTGCAGAAGAGATCAAGGATTTTTTAGCTGCTAAATTATCGAAAAAGAAAAAAGATGAGTTAGCAGGAATTTTACAATTTGCCGGAATTGCGAATGGTGACACAGGTGATAAGTCCATACAAGAATTGATGCAACAAAATAGAATTACGTACACAAGCAGACAAGAAACATAAAAAGAGGTGGAGGCCCAATGAAACAACAAGATGAGCATAAGCGACCAGAGATGACAAATGCCGGAATCGCGGCTTCTTATCCGGTAAGTGTAACTGATGAATTTGGCAAAACCCGTGAAACTCACATCACCGGGGAACGTCCCTTAACCATCTATGTGGACAAACAGGAAATTGTCACCCTGATGACTTTGGGGAAATATCCGGAGTTGCTGGTAATCGGTTATCTGCACAATCAGGGTTTTATTAAA
>JACNKY010000043.1 GCA_014381795.1 Pseudomonadota bacterium
CAGAAGAATCTGCATAAAAAGGCAGGTTTAAACTCACTCTGGTTCATATCGAGGCTTCTCTTCGAGATTTAAACTAACTTTTTTTTGTAACTCCACGGTTACTGGTAATTACTCCTCGTGGTCTAAAAGCTGGAATAACATTCCTGATACTTTCTGTAGATTGTATTGGTTTTGACGGTATAATTAACGAAAATGCTTTGCGTTCAACTGCAAAATGCACTGACTGCACAGAATCCTGTATTGCTGCTACATTCAGGGTAAGATTAGCCCAGTTTCCCTGTATTTCCACTTGTTTCCCTGTTTTCAAGAGTTTCTCTTTTTCTGCAGTTTTATGCTCTACAGCAAGCCACTTGCTGAGTTGCTTAAATCGTTCTGTCGCGGTTAATGTGTGCTCCCGTTTGAGGTATACTTTAAGTATAGGAACTCGGGTAAGTTTTCCCGGATGCATGGTCAGGGAACTCAAAGTTTCGTCATGAAAAGCAATGCGGCAAGTGAATTTACCACTGAGCTCGCTGTTTTGTGCATCAATGAAAATCGTGGTTTCCGCAGCAGAGAGTGTACTGTTGATTTCAAAATCATTCCAAAAATATCTTGTTTCCATTTCCGGTGCCAGAAACTGTACCTTCATTACATCTACATGTAGCGTATGTCCTGCTTTAAATACCTGTAAAAATGGTTTTAAATACAAAGATGACTGACTGATACAGGTCGCAAGATTCTGCAGGTCTAATGGCCAGAAACCAATTTCCAGAGTGCTTCTGCATTCACGGCTGGCCTGCATTAAGGGGTCAAATCCGCGTCTGATTGAATTTTTGTTGCCGATCAAAATAATTTTTTTCCAGCCTGACCAAATTTCACGTTCTATAAGTTTTTCGAGGGGAGTGTCTCCTGTAGTTAAGAAAAACTCATTAGGCACCAACTGCTCCATGATACTCAATCCGTGACGTTTCCAGAATAACGAAATCCCCGGATGAGAATAGCTGTCCAGAATCAGATGCATTGGATATTTCATAACACTTCTTTAGTGATTAAATTAAGCTAAAGAGACGCCGAATTTTGCTTGTTTTAACTGCTGCAGTGCAAGTTGTGTTTGAAAAACCAGATCTTTCTGCAAACCGTCATTTTTTAAAACAACATCCGCATAAGCTAAACGTTCTTCCGGAGCAAGTTGAGAATTTATTCGAGAGCGTGCATCTGCTTTGCTCAAACCGTCACGTTCCTTTAATCTCTTCATGGCTTCCGCAGGATCAACCGTTACTACCCAAATTTGTCCACAAACCTTATGCCAATTAGCTTCAATTAATAAGGCTGCTTCTAAAAATACAATTTTGTTTACACTGTTTGAGACTAATTTTTCATATTCATTTTCTATCATCTCAGCAATCATAGGGTGGGATATTTTATTCAGTTGCATGAGACGCCGCGGGTCAGCAAAAACAATTCTCCCAAGTACCTGACGATTTACAGTACCATCCGGATGCAAGATTTCTTTTCCAAATGTTTCTACTACTTTTTGGAAACCTGGGTTTACGGGATCTAGAACTCTGTGTCCCAGTTTGTCTGCATCGATAACTGCATATCCGTTTTCGCTAAGATATTTAAGCACAGTGCTTTTTCCAGAAGCAATACCGCCTGTCAGTCCAACCAGCATAGATTTTTTATCTTTGGAAATCATGCTATATTTTTAACGAAAGATTGCTATTTGATAAACAAACTCTGCAGCCAACGAGAAGTCTTCTACATGTCAGCATAAAACTAAAAGCAAGTTTGAGCAAGACACGAATTTTCATTTAAACACAAAAAAAGTCTTGACAATTATGCTCAGTTCAAAGAAATTTAGGCAAGAAAAACAAAAATATGAATAGCTGGCTGTTTAAATCAAGAAATTAAATTGCCGGTCCTGTTTCATTGATTTTTACTAGGGAGAAAATATGGAAGCTACTGAAAAAACTGTTTCTCGAGTTGATTCTGTGACTGATGTTTTGTCGGGTAAATTGAGTGATATTTTAGACCAGAAGACTAAGGGAGTGATTCAGGTTAACAGCGATTGCATTGTTGCTGCTGCAGCCAGAAAAATGCGTGACGATAAGGTTGGTGGACTGATGGTAGTGAAAGATGACACATTGGTGGGTATTTTTACTGAACGTGACTTGATGAGCCGTGTTGTTGCAGAGGGCTTGGATCCAGAAATAATTAGGGTTTCTGAAGTTATGACTTCAGAAATTGCAACTGTACCACCAGAAACTTCAGTCAGCGAGGCGGCAAATTTAATGTCTCAAAATAGGATCAGGCATCTTCCTGTACTGCAAGACGGGAAGTTGTATGGTGTGATTTCTGCTGGTGATATTCTCGCCTGGAAGCTCCGTGAACAGGAATTTACCTTGCACCAGTTAGAGGATTATTTTTTCAAATCCTGACCTCTTTATTCGTTACACTTATGAGCGAACTAGTAAATATATGTTGTACTGTGATGGCTAGAGAGTTTTATCGGGTAATTTGCCGAAAATTTGGTTGTAGTCTTTCGATGTTTGTGAACAGTTATTGTGGTAAAACAAACAATCAATTCTGCTTTTGATTATACTTCTTTGTGGTGCTTTTGTTACTATAATAGCTGATTATATTGATGCTTATCCTAAATCAAAGCTCACTCCTTGTGCCAAAGGCAAATCGGAAGAATAATTGATGGTATTGGTTTGACGTCGCATGTAGGATTTCCATGCATCCGAGCCTGATTCCCGTC
>JACNKY010000166.1 GCA_014381795.1 Pseudomonadota bacterium
GGTGAAAAAATAGCCGGAGATTTTCAGCCCATTCAGTTCACCACGGATTTGTCCCCTGCAGATGTGCCTGGCACCGAAATATCCCGTCCGCAAGAGGGCAGTTTTCATTTTCAGGCAGGACCGGTTTTTCATAATTTGCTTCTTGCTGATGAAATAAACCGAGCTCCCGCAAAGGTGCAGTCAGCACTTTTGGAAGCGATGGGGGAGCGGCAGGTAACAGTAGGCGGAGAAACATATCCACTTCCGGAGTTGTTTCTGGTAATGGCAACTCAAAATCCTATTGAACAGGAAGGAACGTATCCTCTTCCGGAAGCCCAATTGGACCGTTTTCTGCTCCATGTTTTAATCGATTATCCTTCAGTGGAAAATGAGTTGGAAATCATGCGTCTTGTACGTAAGGAAGCTCTTGCTGAAATAAACAAGCCATCCGCAATAAAGGCTGAGAATTCCGAAGATTACAGTGAAAAGTCTGCTTCAGCAAACATCTCTGTGCAGGAAATATTTGCTGCCAGAAAAGAAGTTTTGAATATCTACATGTCTCCGGAAATAGAGAGGTATCTTGTTGAAATCATCACTGCTACCAGAACACCTGAAAGATACAGCGATGAGCTGGCACGTCTGTTAACCTGGGGGGCTAGTCCCCGAGCTTCGCTGGCTCTTGACCGTTGTGCCCGTGCACGAGCCTGGTTGCATGAACGTGATTTTGTTACTCCGGAAGATTTGCAGGATTTAACAGGGGATGTATTGCGTCACAGAATTATCGAAAGTTATGAGGCGGAATCAGATGGAATCACTCCCGATGACGTAATCAAAAAAATACTTGCTTTAGTTCCGGTACCCTAGTTCTATTTGAAAATATTCTTAGTTAAATTTCCGAACTTAAACTGTTCCTGCTACCTCTAAAACAATTTCTCCAGACAGTTAAAAAATACTTGAATGAAAAATTCAAAGCAGAAAAACGGTATCTGGTTGGGAAAAATGGAACTTCCGGATTTGGTGCAGCTCGCAAATAAGAAAATAAGCTCAGCGTCACCTCAAAGCGCGGGTACACTTGGTGGTCCTTATTTGACGAAGCTCAAGGGAAGAGGGATGGAATTTGCGGAGGCACGCCCGTATCAGCCTGGAGATGATGTACGTCATATCGACTGGAGGGTGACTGCACGTACCGGCCGAACACATACTAAATTGTTTAGAGAGGAACGTGAACGTCCGGTGATGCTGGTTCTCGATCAGGCACAGCAGATGTTTTTTGGTTCACGTGAAAGATTAAAGTCTGTACAGGCCGCCCGTATTGCAGCCTTGCTTGGCTGGCGGGCACTGCTCAGAGGTGATCGAGTAGGCGGGGTGTTGTTTTCAGAACAAATGCATCATGAATTTAGACCAAGGGCTGACCGTGGACACTATCTACGTTTACTGTCACATATCATGAGAGAACATAATCTGCTTGTCGACAGGATGAATGAAGGTGAGTGGAGTTTCAACAGTAAGTTCATGTTTGCAGAAGCCCTTAGACGGGTTAGGCACGTAGTTCAACCTGGAAGTTTAGTCTATGTTTTAAGTGATTTTTCAGGATTTGATGCAGAATGCAGGAAACATCTCTTTCAACTTTCCAAACAAAACCAGGTGCAGGCGTACTTAATCACTGATCCTCTGGAAAAAGACACACCAACTTCCGGACGCTATGCTATGAGTGATGGAAAGTCAACCGCCTGGGTTAATGCCGGAAACAAACAAACACGCCAAATATACACTAACACCTTTGAACAACAGCAAGAGAAAATAGCCTCAGAATTGCGTCATTGCAGAGTAAATTTAAACATTCTGAGTACAGTGGATAATGTTTCTGCAGTTTAAAATATTTTTCAACTACGAATCCGTGGAAAAATACTTTGTCCAAGCAATGCAGTTTCCGATGAATCATCATTATCTTGCCCAGTAAAACATTAAAATGCCTGCAGAAAATCCACTCGCAAATTTGAAAGACATTCACCTTCCGCCTGCAGTAAGCTGGTGGCCTCCTGCTCCAGGATGGTGGATCTTAGTAGTGCTCTTTGTTTTGCTCATTGTTTTGTGCGTCTGGTGGCTTCACCGAAGATATGAACGTAGCAGACCCAGAATTGAAGCATTACGCATCTTAAAAGATTTGCAGGTTCAACATGATAAATCTCCGATCGCGCTAACAACACTGAGAACTTTGTCACAATTACTCAGACGCACTGCATTGAGCTTTTATCAGCAGGAAGAAGTTGCTTCCCTGCAGGGGGAGGAATGGTTGAAGTTTCTTGATAAAAATGGGAAAACAACTGAATTTACAAAAGGTGTTGGTAAAATATTTGGAGAAAATCTTTTTCAGCAAAAGCCTGACTTTGAAATTGAAGCTTTGTTTCCACTGGTTAGTAAATGGGTGAAGGAATGTCCGCATCAGTCTTGAACAGCTAATCGCCATGTTTTTATTTGAAAATGGAGCAGTTGAATTTATCTGGCCTTGGTGCGCATTATTCTTGCTGTTACCGGTTGTAGTTAGATTACTGCCTCCGCGAGAACACTCAGAGCAAGCTCTTCGTGTGCCTTTTTTTCAAAGAATAGCGGCTTTGCCTCAAACAGGTTTAACAGCAGCTAAGCACACTAAATCCCTGATTGCGGTAGGACTGGTATGGAGTTTAATTGTCCTGGCGGCAATGCGACCGCAATGGGTGGGTGATCCAGTCGAACTGCCGGTTTCCGGACGA
>JACNKY010000235.1 GCA_014381795.1 Pseudomonadota bacterium
TGACCTCATTGATGTCCTTTGAGGTGCAGGCTGCATCTTTCAGCGCTTTGCGGCATGGCTCAAGACAACCCTGAATAAGATCGTCCACCAGCGATTCAAATTTGGCACGAGTAATTTTAAGATTTAAGTGTTTTGGACCAGACGCATCGGCAGTAATAAAGGGTAAATTAACATCTGTTTCCGAACTCGCTGACAATTCATGCTTGGCCTTTTCTGCTGCTTCACGCAGACGCTGCAGCGCCATTTTGTCTTCACGCAGATCTATCCCGTTTTCTTTTTTAAACTCATCTGCAAAAAAAGTGATCAGCCGATTGTCAAAGTCATCTCCACCCAGAAAAGTATCGCCATTAGTTGATTTCACATCAAAAACACCTTCACCAATTTCCAAGATTGAAATATCAAAAGTACCTCCACCTAGATCAAAGACCGCGATCTTCTCATCATGTTTTTTATCCAATCCATAAGCCATTGCTGCGGCAGTCGGCTCGTTGATGATACGTAGCACATCAAGTCCGGCGATTTTTCCTGCATCTTTGGTGGATTGACGTTGTGCGTCACTGAAATAAGCAGGCACAGTAATTACGGCTTCTGTAACTGTCTCTCCCAAATATTCTTCTGCAGTCTGTTTCATTTTCTGCAGAATGGAAGCAGATATTTCCTGAGGCGAATAGTTTTTATCATTAACTTTCACATACGCTAAATCCTGATTACCTTTAACAATTTCATAAGACACCATTTTTTTCGTATGCTTTACTTCTTTAGATTTAATGTCTTGTCCCATCAAACGCTTGATGGAATAGATTGTACGTTGAGGATTTGTGACTGCTTGTCTTTTTGCAACCTGTCCAATCATACGTTCGCCATCGTCATTAAAAGCAACCATCGAAGGTGTTGTGCGTGTTCCTTCAGCGTTTTGAATAACCTTCGGTTCACCACCCTCCATGATACTGACACATGAGTTCGTGGTTCCTAAATCTATACCAATAACTTTTCCCATAACTATTCTCCTTGTTCTTTCATGAATACCCCCTTGACATATATAATTGTTTACAGGGAATTTAAATTAATATTTTGCTATTTACAGCTTTTAAGCTCAATTTTTCCCAGACACCCGGACCATTGCCGGTCGAATAATGCGACCATGCAAGGTATATCCTCCCAAACATTCCTCAACAACTTTGTTGTCAGGAACAGAAGCGGAATCATCAACTCCTACAGCCTGGTGAATGTTTGGATCAAACTCTTCCCCAACTGTTTTAACTCTTGTAACACCAAATTTCTCAAAAACTTCATGAGTCATTTTATCGACCATCTCCAATCCGACTATCATACTTTCCACATCGGTATTGTCACTCTTAGCGTGAGAGATGGCTCGTTCAATATTGTCAAGAGAAGGCAGCAGTTCTTTGATCAAATCAATATTAAAAAATTTGAAGCGGTCTGAGCTTTCACGAATCATGCGTTTTTTATAGTTTTCAAACTCTGCATTGACTCTAAGATAGCGGTCTTCCATATTCTGAGCCCTGATACGTTCCTTTTCCAAAAGATCTTCTTCCGTTGATTCTGAGTCAACTTCAGGCTCTTCAGTTGAATCTGCTGCAATTTCAGACTCAATCACTTCCTGCAGATTTTCAAACTCTTCAACAATTTTCGGTTCGTCCGTTTTCTGCTTTTTTTCTACTGCTTCTTTCTGTTTTTTAGCACTCATAAGGATCTTAATTTATATCTTCAGTCGTAAGATTGTTCAGTAATTGTTTTTGACAATATTTTAGCGGTATAGTCGACCATGGATATTATGCGTTTATAATCCATACTTGTGGGACCGACTACTCCAATTGAACCTAAAACATTTTGATTGTTACGATAACTGGCAGTGATGAGTGAACAGCCCTGTAATTGTTTTAAATCGTTTTCAATACCAATAAATATATGTACGCCTTTGTACTTCATGGAATCGTCCAGAATTTTCATAATTGCACTTTTCTGGTCAAACGCATCAATTAACGAACGTACAGAAGACTGTTCATGAAAATGAGAATCTAACAGGAGATTCATCTGACCGTCAATCAGCATTTCACCCGGCTGATTTAATTCAAAAGCTTTTTTGCCTAAACGTATTGCATGAGCTAAGAGATCATGATAACGGTTACGGTCATCAACCATACTCTCATGAATTTCTTCGCGAATTTCCTGCATCGAATGATTTTTGAACTTGTCGTTCAAAAATTCTGCAACTGAGTTAAGAAATTCCTGGGATTGGCTATCCTTGGTAAAAATAATTTTGTCACGTACAACACCGGCTTTTGTGACTAAAATGACGAGGATACGGTCCTCACTGATTTTTATTAACTCAATGCGTTGAAGTCGACTGACAGCAGCCTTGGGCGTGCTTACCACACAGGCAAATTTAGTGAGTTCCGCCAGCATACGTACTGCCTCTGCCAGGATTGCCTCTACCTGAGAACCTTGTTCATTCGAAACTTGAGAAATTTTCTCCTTAATCTGCTGCGGTATGCTCGGAGGCGACGCTAAGGAATTAACGTAAAATCTGTAAGCTTTGTCGGTAGGAACACGTCCTGCTGAAGTGTGGTTCTGAATCAGATAGCCAAGTTCTGCTAAATCAGACATAATGTTTCTGATCGTTGCAGGAGAAAGCGTGATTCCTATCGTCTTGGAAAGTGTGCGTGAACCAATCGGCTCTGACGATTGAATGTAGTTTTCTATGATACTATGAAGAACTAAATGGGCCCGTTCATTCAAAACCAAGTTATAACGGACTCCTTTTTTCCCATTATCTATAACTTTTTTTACCAAAAGAAAGACTCCAGCAGCATTTTGTCAGAATTAGCACTCATTGAGGGTTAGTGCTAATAATTTAACTATTTTTAAAGAAATAAGTCAAGCAAAAGATAACAGCAGATAAATTTTAGGAGATAATTCAGCAGAAGTTGCAATTAAAAAGGAAACTCATCAACTGTGAGTCTCCTGCAGAGAAAAAAGTAGCAGCAAAAAGCACATTAGAAAGGATTCTTTTTTTTACGGGATTCCAGAAACAATTCGATAATACTTCGATATTTTCCTTCAAGTTCATCCTGTTCTTTAAATGACTGATTTTTTACTAATTTCAATTTTGATTCAGAACTTTGAAAAGCAGAAATATGACTCAGCACCCACGAATCCTGTTTCAGGTTTATAAAAAACATTTTTGCTGACTCACCCTCAGCTTGCCTTTCGAAGCTAAAACGCAACACAATCTTACCACGCTGCTCTCCGGTCCAGTATTGAATCAATCCGAGCTCCGGATGTTCCAAAACACCTTCAACAGCACTGGGCCAGTTTTCTTTGATTTCTTCTTCAATCTTGTTCATTTTATCTTAGATATTTATGATGAAAAAAGTAATTGCCTAGCACTCTTACGAGTTTGCGGATCAGAAAACCGATAAACCGCTCTATCCATCCAATAATGCAAAAATCCACTTGCGAGGCCGATTCCCACTAAGAAAGTATAGCACTCAGAGTTCTGCAGCCATAACATTAAATCAGGCCATACTTGTTCACTGTATCTACCGCCTACTGAAATCGCTTCTATTTCAAAAAACGGTGTCATAACAACAGAAAACGAACAAAGGGTAATCAAAACCAGCCAGGGCTTCAAATAATTTTTTGCTGTGTCTAGTTTTAGTGGAACGCTTTTCTGCTTTTCAGCCTGTTTGATATCATTTCCTCCCATGTGTATCGCCAGACCTAACGCGGTCAGCCAGTGCTGCAGAGTCCAAAGCATCAAAAACTGGAATGGATCCAGCTGAAATGCAGCTACAGCCATCATGCCTATTCCAAATAAATATAAAATTTTTGGAAGACCGGAATCCTGCAGCCATGCATTACGAACCATGAAGAATGTACTTCCCACAACAAGCAAGGTTCCTAAACGTAGTAACAATGGAATTCCCGCTAGTCCCCAATCCGGAAGTAGGATTGGTAAAATATGTTTTTCCTGTAAAAAGGACGTTCCATGCAAAAGCTCAGCAAAGATAACCAGTGCTCCTCCAACTCCCCAACAAAATATACGGTCCTGCTTATTGGCGGAAGCTGCGGATTTAGGATTCCAGCGGTGATGATAGAGCCTGAGAATCCCATAGTGCTGAGCCGCAAAATGATGCGTTCCCCAAGCAAAATCCAGTATCAATAAACAGAGAATTCTTTCACTTACTGTAAAAGTTGAGAAAGATTCCGGCGTGTAAAGCACAGCCAATACTCCCAAGACAATCAACAGCGGAAGAACTATAAAGCGCTTCTGCTGATCTCTGAGTAGAGGTTTGTAGGCCCGTGTTCCCCAGGCTAAATAAAATGAACTAAAACGATGCGCAATCCAGAACAGAAACACCGCGGTTGCATAAAACATTTCCTGCAACTGAGAAGAATTTACAATGAGCAGCAGAAACGTCAACCATATTCCTGACTGTAGCCAAAATGCATCCCACTTTGAGGAGCGGATCCAGCCCCTTGTTTGATCGTTCATTGCTTATGTTAGAAATACACTTGTAAAATTAACGGACAAAGACAAGTCCTTTGAGTCATGCAAACAATCAACCGTGTAAAAAATTTTGAAAGATAAATTCAAGACTTTAAGTTGGCTTATTAATTAGACAAAAGACAGCTCCAAGCAGTTCCAGATTATCATTAATTATCTATTGATACACTTTTTTTCGACCACCAGAATTATACCCGAATATACACCCAATTTAACAACCGTTTCTATTCCCGTATTTTAAACCAGAATCTTAGTATCAGCAAAACATTCAAATCAATCAACTGAAATTATAGACAAAATAAATTCACAAATTTTATGGTACACCGCTTGCGGATAACTAACCCAATTTTCCCCGTATTGAGATGTTCTCCGTTTTATTGGGGTAACGGAAAAATGCAGACGTATCTCACCAATTGGAAGACACGAACAACGCTTAAGTTGCTGGTGCTACCTGAACAATCATAAAAGGAAGACATGAAAATAATATTTAAACGAGCTTTGCGGACATTGGGCATTACGCTTGGTGGACTGATCGCATGGTCAGGTTTGCTGCAAGCTCAGGGCGACGTACAGATGTGTGTTTCCAAAGCACTGCTGACATATCTCGAATGCGCAGGAGAAGGCACCGGAACTGCAGCTCTCGCGCAAAAACAAGCCGGTGTAAAAGCCGTTGACCTGATCGGTCAATGGGTCTCAGCTGGTGCTCCGGAAACAGACATGTTTGAATACACTTCTTCAGACAACGACCAGCACACGGCGACCTTCAAGGACGATATTTTGCCGCTTTTCACCAAGGATGGTGTATGGTTTGAAGGTTCACGTTCCTGTGCGAGTTGTCACTTTGCCAATTCCGAAAATGCATACCATGAGATGGATCTCACCACCTATGCAGGAATAATGAAAGGCGGAGATGTGCTTACCAAACCACCTGGAGTTCCTCTGTTTGGTCAGGATAAAATTGGTGCCACCAACTACGATTGGGGACACTCAAAACTAAAAGCACGTTTGCGGAACAACCGTATGCCTCCAAACTGGCCGGAAGACTTAACGGAAACTAATCGTGACGGTCCATGTGTGATTGTTGACTCTGAAGGTGTTACTGTACAGGGTAGTGATGGTGAGAAAAAGCACAAGTATGGTTGCGAATTGAATACCGTAGGTTTAATCGGTGCATGGGTTGATGCAGGAGCACCTGAACTAAAGAGCTTTGCATATGGAGGTTCACAATTGACGTTCAATGACGTTCTTCCGGTTTTCACCAAACCTAACATGTGGTTCATGGGATCAGCACCCTGCTCCAGTTGCCATTTTGCAAACAGTGAGGTTTCCTACCATGAAATGGATCTTTCTAACTACGCTGGAATTATGAAAGGCGGAGATGTGCTTTCTAAACCTCCAGGAGTACCATTGTTCGGTCAAAGTAAAATAGGCGCGAGCGATTACGATTGGGGACACTCAAAAATGCGTGCCCGTTTACGTAATAACCGTATGCCGAATGGAGCGACCTTTGACATCACAGAAGAAAACCGTGATGGACCTTTGGTCTTCAGAGGCAGACGTCTCAAATAATTATTATTGCTAAGCCGGCCATGCAGCCATCACTTTGGATCGTTTTCGAGCGAGGATTCTTGTTTTGGCTGCTTGGCTTATTGTTTCTTAACGCACCGGCTTTAGCAGAAATAAATCCCAAGCACACAAGGGACTTAAAGCTGTTGTGGGAATACTCCTCAAATGGGGCAATCAACCAGGCTCCAATTATCCGCAGAAACATTGTTCTAACAGCTCCTTCCGGTCTGGCTCTTCTGGCTTTAAATCTAGAGAACGGGCAGGTTATTTGGAAATTTAATCCACAAGCAGGAATTTGGGACCGCGCCTTTGCAGCGGATCAGAAGTCGGTCTATGCTGGCACCCGAAACGCTGAACTGAGTGCAATTGATTTGGAAAGCGGAAAACTGCGTTGGAACGCGAAACTCGGTTTTCAACTTCAGGTAAGACCGCTGATTCACGAAGGTGTTGTCTATGCGGCCACTACTCAAGTAGGTCCGGGACTGCCCATGCGTCCTGAACGCAAAGCGCGTTTGTTTGCCTTTAATGCTGAAGACGGCACTTTGCTCTGGTCCTACGAAACGCTTTATTACGCACTTCAAACTCCAAGTATTTCCGGAGACACAATTTTTGTCGGCGGTAGTTATTACGATCCCGAACAGGATATTGATGAAGGCGGACCTATGGCAATTCAGGCACGGAATGTCAAAGACGGTGTGCTAAAATGGACATATTTTGGAGTAGAAGGTTTTATCAAAACAATTTATGCAGCCGGTAATGAAGTAGCATTTGTGGGATATCAGGATTTTGTCACTGCTCTTGACACACAAAGCGGAAAACGGTTGTGGCGTAAAGACACCGGCAACTGGGTTCCGGCACTTAGCGGAAACAAGTCAATGCTGTATTACGGTTCCGCTAATACAATTGTACACGCGCAGCGGATGGGAGATGGTGCTCGAATCTGGCAATATAATATTCCGTGGGGTTCATTCAATTATATTCTTGGAGAACCGTTTGTCGCCGTTGACAAACTGGTTTTTCTCACACAACGCGGAAATGTTCTGGCACTCAAACTGGAATCAGGTGAATTGCTCTGGAGCGCGGCCACTGACATTCGCTCACGAACGGGGCTTACTTTGTCAGGGAACACAATTGTGATGGGTGACGATCAAGGCGGGATCAGGGCATATCAGTTGGCGGAATAAAAGAATTCAGCCTGCATCGTGCTGTTTTAGCTTCTGCAACTTTGTGGCTAATACTTTAGCTTTTTTTCCTTTTCTTTCTCCACTGCTATTTTCCCCTGCTTTTTCTTCAACCTTCTCTTCTGCTTTTTCCTCTCTGCTTTATTTAACTGAATTTTCAGGTAACGATTTCATATTTTTCGAGACGATAACGCATTTGGTCACGGCTCAAATTCAGTAACCGCGCCGCGCCGGTCACATTATTTCCTGTCCGCGCCAGTGCCTGACACAGATAGGATTTTTCTATCTCTGAAATCGAAACTCCGTTTTCTGGAAGAGGATGTTCCCAACCTTGAGCATTTTCCTGATTCAGCTCGTGTTTTTGTAAACGGTAACGTAGTTCTTCCTGAGTGATTTTCAACAGCTTTGCTGCAGAGGAATTCTCACCTGTGCTTTGCAGCAAGGCCTGACCAATCAGCCTCGGTTCTACGTTCAACAAACTCAAACCTTCCACAGGCAGTTGAAATGGGGAGCCTGAACTTTCAGTAAAAGTGTCAGCAGACGGTTCTACTTTTGTGTTTGAAAAGCCGGAAAATGACGGCATTTGGTTTTGATCCAGATGCTGCAGATGTTCAAAATCGAGACTGTCGCCACTATGAAACAAAATGCTGCGCTCAATTTCATTTTTCAATTCACGAATATTTCCCGGCCAGGAATAGTGGGTAAGTGCATAATGCCCCCGGCTGGAAATGCGTGGAAATGTTTCAGCATTTGCTGAGTGTGCTAACTTTCCGGAAGTAAAAGACGGATATTTACGTAATGCGCTTTGCAGGAATAGCTCCGCCAGCACCGAAATAGTTTCTGGAGTTTCCCTGAGTGCAGGCAGTTTCAAATGTACCAAACCCAATCTATGATACAAATCCTTGCGGAAAGCACCTTGATGCACTGCTTCTTCCAAACCTATATTTGTGGCTGCAACAATCCGGACGTTAACCGTAATTTCCCGGTTTCCTCCAATTCTACGTACTTTCTTGTCTTCAATGACTTTGAGCAGTTTCGCTTGAATACCCAGCGACAAATGTCCGATTTCGTCCAGAAACAAAGTCCCGCCGTTGGCCAGTTCAAACAGTCCAACACGTTGACCAACTGCTCCAGTAAATGCTCCTTTTTCATGTCCAAATAATTCAGTTTCAACCATTGTTTCCGGAATGGCGGTACTGTTGACCTCAATAAAAGCATCATCCCTGCGTGGCGATTGTTGATGTAAACGACGAGCCAGAGAACCCTTACCAGTTCCGGTTTCACCGGTGATCAGCACAGAAGGCAATTCTCCTGACTGCTGCTCAATTTCCACCAGACGCTGGAGCATCATTTCAATTTTTTTAAATTGCGGTGATGGCAATTCGAGAAAGTCACCTTCGCCGGCGCGTTGTTGTTTCCGGTGATAGAGCACTTCGTTCTGCAAACGTCGATTTTTCAGGGTGCGTTCAATCGTCAACTCGAGTGCTTCCAGATCGATTGGCTTACTCATATAATCGTAAGCACCTATACGCATAGCTTCCACCGCTTCCTTGACACTACTGAAAGCAGTAATCAGAATGATCGGCAAATGCGGCTGATTTTCAAGTGCCCAGTTCAGCAAATCAATACCGCTTTTTTTAGGCAATTGCACATCAGAGATAACCAAATCCACCGATTCTTTACGCAAATAAACAATCGCCTGCTCAACCGTTTCAAACCATTCACATTCGTAACGTTCACTCAAAAATCGATGAATGCTGCGTGCCAGAAGCCGCTCATCTTCAATGAGAACTAATCGAATGGAATTCATTTTTCTCCTTTTTGTCTCTTTATTTCACAGCTTGTTAAGTGCAGCAGTTGCTGGAACAACTAATTTTTTTCTACGTTCATTCGGAAAACTGAAGCCAAGACCTTTGCAATTTTTCCGGTGCAGATCCATTTTAGGAAAAGTTGATACCTCTAATATTACTCGAATTGTCATAAACTGAAAGGTCAAGAGTGATCCTGGTTTTTAAGCAGCACTAGAAATTAACTATTAAATGAAAATATTTTTTGCTGAGTTTTTAAAAAACTTATTCCCAGAAGTCGAACGGCAGAAATTACGCTTTGGTGCTCATTCCGGAATGCGGATATGCGCGTCTTCAAACGATCCAAACTCGGCATAAGCGTGACACGCTCCGCAGTTCAAGACACTTCGCACCGATTTACGCATAAATGTATTTTGTGAAATATCCTCATGTTTGCTGCGAAAATAAGTCATTTCGGTTATGCGCATGGGAATTTCATCTTCCGGAACATTCACCAGTAAGTTAAATGATGCTTCTGATTGAAAATGTTCTGCATCGTTTTTTCCCAAATACACCGTAATTTCGGCAGTCGTTTCCGGATCAAGCCAAGCGTCTTCGCCAAAATGATTTTCCAAACTGGACATCATTTTTACCCACGAACGATGCGGAAGTAAACTGGGATGAAAACCAAAATGACAACTGCCGCATTCGCTCATGTAAAGCTGATGTTCCGGAGATGCGCGGCTAAGCCTCGCTTCCGTCAAAGCTGCTTGAGTCACCGGTGACTTATAATCCAGTGAAATACCCACCGTCAACGCAAAAGCTGCCAGTACGAATCCGGACAAAAACCAGCTTTGGACTTTGTTATTCGGAACTAGGTTTTTTGCATCATCATTATTTTCCAGAGTATCTCTTTTGAATCCGGAAATCATCGCCTTTATCAGGTTTTCCCGATGTGAAACGCTGTCAATGACTGCTGCCAAAATGTGTAAAGTAATCAGACTCAATAACGCATACGAAAGCCAGACATGAATGCTCTTTGCAAAACGTCCCTCTGAAAGACTAAAATATTGTGTCAACGGCCCAATCCATTCCTCTCCTGCTAGTGTTACTGCACCAGTCAATGTGATGCCCAGCAAAACGAGCAGGAGCGCCACCATCATCCATGCAGCTAACGGATTATGCCCTAGAACCCGCGGAGCTTCATTGCTCAAGCGAAGCTTTGCATATTCCCACACAATTTGAGGACCAGTGACGAATTCGCGAAAACGCGCAAATCCGTTGCCGATCCAACCCCAGACAATCCGGAAAACTAGCAGGCCAATGACTGCATGGCCAAACCAGACATGTTCCATCAGCCAGGACTCACGGAAACTGCTGATCCACGCTCCGGAAACCACAAGCACCAGTAACCAGTGAAAGAGGCGGGTCGGCCAGTCCCAGACTTTTATTTTTTTTGAAGAATCGCCAATTTTTCCATTTTCGTTCATAGCCTAAACTTAACGCGGAATCCGCACATAATCTTCATCATACTCTCCCTGCGCGGCCGGAATATGGCAAGCGGCGCAATTGGCAATCGAACGAATCGCCGGACGTTTCAAGACACTTGTAGAGATATGTTCCGAATGTTCACGTTTTAGTTTTGGAATTTCAGAAATCCGCAAATAAACTTTGTTGCCAAGACTGCGCATTATTTTTCTACGTGATAAACGACTGTCTGATTTTTCCGCAGAAAAGCTTACTAAGTGACTTGTAATCAATTGCTGTGTCTGTGCGTCAATGGCGGCATCCTCACCAAAGTGATCTTCCAGACCGGACATAATTTTTTCCCAGGAGACTGCCGGCAACAATTCCGGTTGATAAGCCATGTGACAGCTTCCGCATTCTATTTCAAATTCCGGAGGTGCTGCTGAAATGGAGGCTAAAACCGGAGACATTTTACTGCCCTGTTTTCCGGAACTGCGACGTCTTTCACCGTGCTCATCATCATCATCATCATCTTCGAACAACGAAGAAAACCAACTTCCACGTTTGCTTTTTTTAGCATCATCGTCGCCTTCGTTAGCCAAGACAATTCCGGCCGAATTGCCGGCAAATATGCAGACAAATATAAACGTTATAATCCAATTATTTTTCATTGTCTGTCCTTTCAGAAAGAATATAGAAATTTAAGAAAGTGCCCTTTTTCCTCAACAGAGCAGGTGCGTTCAATCGTCCACTTGCAATTACGTCTGAACCATTTTTCAATCTTCTTAGCATCAGTTAAACGTTCAGAATTTGCAGACGGAGCTAAGGGTTCAATGGTTTTGCCGGAAGTCACATGCTGTCCGATACTGGCCGGATCGTCTCCATGACAAAGTGCGCATGAGCGTGTGTCTTCTTTTTTAGAATGCTCACGTTCCGCAAAATAAAATTTTTCTCCAAGCTTTGCCTCAAAGCCGGTAAAGTCCGGTTTTTCTTGTTGTACAATTTCCAGATATACCTGCAAAACCTGCTTTGCCGCAGGACTGAGCGGAGTTTGCGCCTGTGCTGTGAGAGCAAAACCGAAAATCAAAAAGCCTAAACCAGTTATTATCAACCATAGATTTTTACTACGGCTAACGGTTAAATTTTTATCCTGTCCGAACCGTGATAATCTAGGGTTGAACATTTTTTTTTCAATCATCGTCATCTCCAAACCAGCCGTGATTTTCAGAATGTCCCTCGCGGCGTTCGTGGCTTTCATAACGTCCTTCGCTGTGTTCGCGGCTTTCGTCATGATACCGTCCGCTGATAGGACAACCAGCTAGTAAAAAGGCTGTAGATATTAACAGTAAGTAAGATTTCCAGTTAATTCGCATATTTTCTCCAAATATATTTTAGTCCAAAGGAACATGGCCTGCAAACAGAGCAATGACCATGATTATTGACATTAGATGTTGCATATGAAGCAGACGGGTTATTTTTGCACCCGGATGATCTGCTCGCTGCAGTTTCATGATAAATCCGCTCAAAGCCAGTAAAAGCATGATACCCCATCCACTCCAAACCAGCAGATTGCTGGCCTCCGCAGTGATGCCGTGTAACCAGGCAATCCCTATCAAAAGAGGATTTCCCCAGTAGTGATATTTGCGGAATCCGGCTTTCCATTTTAGCGGCTGTTTAACCATTTCCGGAAGTACGGTTATGGCACTTTTAGGCAGACGTTTGAAGCCCATGCTGTAATAATGCAAACCGTTCAGCAGCACAAATCCCCAAAGGGTCAGTGTTCCCAGACCTTCGCTCAGTTCCTCCAGCATTTCGTTTTCGGAACCATGCTCATCGTCTTCCCAATGATCATCCTCATCCGCGAGCAGTACCAGCGATACGGAAAGAATCATTATCAGTAAAAGCATGCTTAACATGTATTTTTTTTTAGTTTTGCTGATGGTGTCTCCAAAAGTAAAATTATCAAATTTGGTTTTCATTCTCGATGCTGTCCAAAAAATTTAAAATCCTTCAAGCAGCTAAACCAATAATCCGGCAATAAAAACCAGCGGATATTCAGCTCCGCGGTCAGCTTTCCTGAAGAAAAAAATGCAAGTGCCTGCTTTGAAAATATTCCTGCTTCGCTCTAAATGAGACGATTTTAGAAATTATTATCATTATCAATATTAGCTATTGCACTCAGCATACCTGAGTTTAATAAAATTATTTATTTATATTTATTAAATTATTTCAAATACTTACAAACACTTCAGACCGACTTTAAACAAAGCTATATTGGGTAATTTTTCAAAATTGGTGAATTTATTGGGGGGTAGTTTGAGGAACAGTTGATTGCTTGTATTTATTACAGCGTGTGTTCCTCTGTATGCTGAACTGGAAAGGACAATTGAACAGTTGTGCCCTTGTCAATCTCGCTGTTTATTTCGATACTTCCGTGGTGCAAATCAACTATTTTTTTACAGATGGCCAAGCCCAATCCTGTTCCTCGACTGCGGGTAGTGAAAAATTGTTCAAAAATGCGCTCCTGGTTTTCCGCGGCAATTCCCTCACCGTAATCCTGCACAGCAATAGTTTGAATTTTGGTGTCTTCATTGCCGGAAATGTTTTCAAAAAAACATTCTATTGTTCCACCAGAAGAAGTGGCTTCGATAGCGTTTGACAAGACTATCAGCAATACCTCTTCCAACAAAACCGGATCTGCTTCAATTGAAGGAAGTTCTTTCAGAGTTGGTAGTTTAAGCTTTAACTTACGCTCATCAATTTGCCAATGCAGTGAATGAACAGCTTTTTGCAGAATTTCAAGCAGGGCAACATTTTGAAAATACGGATCAAAGGGGCGGACAAAATTCAGTAAATGATTCAGACGTGTTGTCAGTCGATCCGTTTCATGAAGCATAT
>JACNKY010000296.1 GCA_014381795.1 Pseudomonadota bacterium
CTTGAGGTAATGCGTTTTTGCCAGAGTTTTATGACAGAACTTTATCGACATATTGGAGCAGATACGGATGTTCCGGCAGGTGATATTGGTGTAGGCGGACGTGAAGTAGGTTTTATGTTTGGTCAATACAAACGCATTACCAATCATTTTGTTGGCATACTGACTGGTAAGGGATTATCTTTTGGCGGATCAAAAATGCGTACTGAGGCGACTGGTTATGGTGCGATATTTTTTGTACAGAATATGTTGCAACAAATAAAAGAAGATACAGAGGGAAAGACAGTACTTATTTCTGGTTCTGGAAATGTAGCTACACATGCGGCAGAAAAAGTTTTGCAGTTGGGCGGTAAACCGTTAACTCTTTCTGATTCTGGTGGCTTTATTGAATGTTCTGATGGTTTGACTCAAGAACAAATTGATTGGATTAAAGAATTAAAAGATGTCAGGCGAGGGCGTATCTCAGAGGCCGCCGATGAATTTAAAAATATTGTTTTTCATGAGGGTAAACGCCCATGGGGTGTTGCTGCTGATATAGCTGTACCGTCTGCAACACAAAATGAAGTTAATGGAGAAGATGCTGTTACGATGATAAAAAATGGTGTCAAACTTGTTGCAGAAGCTGCCAATATGCCATGTGAACAAGCAGCGGTAGATGCATTTGTCGAAGCGGGAGTGAGCTTTGGTCCTGCAAAAGCAGTAAATGCAGGCGGCGTTGGTGTGTCGGGTCTTGAAATGAGTCAGAACAGCGCTCGCATTGCATGGGATGAATCACAACTGGCGGATATGCTTCAATCAATGATGAAAAGCATACTTGATAGTTGTGTTGAGTATGGGGAAGAGTCCAGAGGTAAAGTTAATTATCTTCAGGGCGCAAACGTCGCTGGTTTTGTAAAAGTTGCTGAGGCTATGCTTTCATATGGTCATGTTTAGTTTTTTGTAAGAGCTAGTCAGTATTTTTTAACATTAACAGAGTGAATGACAAAAAAATAAAAATAAAATTTTTGGAGGTAAATTGTGAAAGCATCTGACTTGTTTGTGCGTTGTTTAGAGGCCGAAGGTGTTGAAAAGATCTTTGGTGTCCCTGGAGAAGAGAATGCTGATTTCATGATTTCATTAATGGACAGTTCCATTGAGTTTGTATTATGCCGACATGAGCAGGCAGCCGCATTTATGGCAGATGGTTATGGTCGACTAACCGGTAAAGCCGGAGTTTGTCTTGCAACGCTTGGTCCAGGAGTGACTAATTTGGTTACAGGTTTAGCTGATGCGAATATGGATCGTGCACCAACGGTTGCAATTATCGGTCAAGCAAGCACAGGTCGGCTTCATAAAGAAAGTCATCAAAATATGGATTCAATTGGACTGCTAAGACCTATCAGTAAATGGGCGCACAGCATTTACAAACCTGAAACAATACCTGAGATGGTTAGGAAGGCTTTTAAGGTTGCAGAGCAAGAAAAACCAGGCGTTACCGTACTTGAATTACCTGAAGATATTGCTAAAGAAGAAGCGACCTCCGCCCCATCGATTATTGAGCCACGCAAAACAAGACGCGCTGCTGCTGATCATAAAGCAGTCAAGGCGGCTGTTGAAGCAATTATAACAGCTAAAAAACCCATTATTTTATCGGGTAATGGCGCTGTTAGAAAACGGGCATCCAATCAATTACGACTACTTGCAGAAAAAACAGGCATTAGGGTTGTTAATACCTTTATGGGGAAGGGCGCTGTTTCTCGTAGTGACCGACACTGTTTATACACGATAGGTTTACAAGGGCAGGATCATGTTAATGCTGCACTTTATAATGCGGATCTGGTTATTGCTATCGGTTATGACCTTGTGGAATATGCACCTAAGCTTTGGAATAAAAAAACCAAAAAAACAATTATTCATATCGATTTTTGGCCTGCTGAAATTGATGAAGACTATATTGTTGATGTCGAGGTGGTTTCGGATGTTGCCGATGCATTATGGCAAATGAATCAACTTTTTGATGATAAATACAAAGGTAAACTACCGCTTTTCGATATTAATAATAAACAAAAATTAAGAGAAACAATAAGTAATGATTTTGCTATGGAGAAGGACGACAAGTCGTTTCCGATGAAACCGCAAAAGGTGCTTTGGGATATTCGCGAGATACTCGGCCCCTCTGACATACTTTTATCCGATGTAGGCGCACATAAGATGTGGGTAGCTCGTTATTACCAGTGCGATGAACCTAATACCTGTCTTATTTCTAATGGATTCTGCACCATGGGTTTTGCATTCCCCGCGGGCATGGGAGCTAAATTCGCATTTCCTGATACGCGTGTTATTGCTGTTTGTGGTGATGCTGGCTTTTTAATGAATGTTCAGGATATTGAAACCGCTGTCAGGCATAAACTTAATATTGTCACTGTTATTTTAATGGATGGTGAATATGGCCTCATTAAATGGAAGCAGCAGAATCAGTTTGATGGAAAACATTCCGATCTTGAATTTAATAATCCAGATTTTGCAATGTTAGCCGAATCTTTTGGTGCATGGGGTAAGGTTATTTCATCTGCAGATGAATTTAAATCCGCACTCGAGGAAGCGTTTGAACAAAATGGACCAGCATTGATTGGTGTTCCTATTGATTATGACGAAAATATAAAATTAACTAAACGTCTTGGCGAGTTACAATTTACCATATAAGAAATTAATATTTTATATTTCAACA
>JACNKY010000216.1 GCA_014381795.1 Pseudomonadota bacterium
ATATCAAGAATCTGTGCCTGAATTGTCACATCCAAAGCGGGGGTTGGTTCATCGGCAATTAGTACTTTTGGATCTCAGGCCAGTGCCATGGCGATCATCACCCGTTGCCTCATTCCTCCAGAAAATTGATGAGGATAATCGCCTAAACGGCTTTCTGCCATTGGAATCCCCACCTGTTCCAGCAGTTCTGCGGAACGTTTACGTGCTTTTCTACGGCTTAATCCAAGGTGTTCGCGCATCGGTTCCGCCAACTGATAACCGATGGTAAGGACAGGATTGAGTGAAGTCATCGGATCCTGAAAAATGAAACCGATTTTTCCACTGCGAATTTTTCTCAACTGCTTTGTGTCGAGCTGAAGCAGGTCTTGGTCTTCAAATTTTGCTGTGCCGGAAACAATCTCCGCTGGAGGCATGGGCAGCAGCTTAAGTAGAGACATCATCGTCACGCTTTTTCCGGAACCACTTTCACCGACAATACCGAGAAGTTCGCCTTTTTTTAAGTCGAAACTGATGCCGTTAACCGCATACACCAAGCCATCCTGGGTGTGAAAACGAGTGACTATATTTTCAACTTTGAGAATAGAAGCTTGAGTTGACAATTTCTTTGTGAGGTCAGCTTGTTTAGGAAAAAAGAATTGTTTCGAAAAATGAATTCTAGTCTAGTGAGAGTATTTGTCAAGAAGATTTTAGAAATTTTAAAAAAATAAAGGAGGAACTTCGAGCAGGGTTTGATTTTCAATTGACAAAAAGTAAATTTTCACCGATAATCACGAGTCTATTCAAATGTTCTCATTGAAGCATGAATATTCGGTCGGACCCATTTTATGGGATGGCATCCTGAGAATTATTCATTGAGAACGCAATATTGAGAAAATTATTTCTCAGCTGATTGTAATTCTATAGTCCTCCAAAGGTGCCATCTGAACGGAAACGAAAAATATGCCAGGAAAATCTACCATCAAACATAAAGTTTGCCGTGCGCTCGGTGTCAATCTGATTGGCAGTCCAAGTGCGGCACTTACTCTGAGCCGACGTCCCAATCGTCCGGGGCAGCATGGAGCAAGCAGACAATCCAAAATATCCCCCTTTGGTCAACAGTTAAGAGAGACGCAAAAGCTGAAAGGATTTTACGGAATTGGTTCCAAACAACTGCGCCGTTATTATGAAAAAGCGGCCAGAGTCCGTAAACAAACCAACGTTGCACTAGTGCAGACACTCGAAACAAGACTGGACAACATGACCTACCGCATGGGTTTTGCCGGCACATTACGCGCAGCAAGACAAATGGTGGTTCACTGTCATATTACAGTGAACGGGAAAAGAGTCAATAAACCCGGCTATCAGGTAAGTCCCGGTGATATCGTCCAACTGAGAGAGAAAAGCCAAAAAGTCGAGAGATACAAAGACTGGTACAATTTCTTTGAACAGAAGTTGGGTTATATTCAGCGTGACACAACAAATTTTTCCGGAACTCTGGTGCAGATTCCTGAACGTGAGGAAATTCCAATAGAAGTAGAAGATCATCTTGTCGTCGAGTTCATGGCTCGTTGATTATTTGCCTAAAGCAACCGGTTGTCCTCAGCGGCAGCCTGTTGCAAATGGATTTAACTTATCCAGCCCCTCCTCCCAAGCTCGAACATCTGTTCACAAAAAACAATCATTGACACTTCAAAGCGGATAATGAAAAACTCAAAACAAATTCGACAAGAGTTCATCACTTTTTTTGAAGATCGAGGTCACCGTTTTGTCCGCAGTGCGCCCGTTGTTCCAAATGATGATGCAACTTTGCTTTTTTCGAATTCTGGAATGGCTCAGTTCAAGGACGTTTTTTTGGGCACAGGTGTGCGTGAATATAACCGTGCAGCCAATTCACAAAAATGTATACGTGCCAGTGGAAAACACAATGATCTCGAAGATGTTGGTCATGATAATTACCACCATACTTTTTTTGAGATGCTTGGAAACTGGTCTTTTGGAGACTATTTTAAAAAAGAAGCAATTGGCTGGGCATGGGAATTAATGACGGATGTTTGGGGGTTGCCCAAAGACAAATTATGGGCCACTGTTTTTGAAGGTGGAGAAGGCGTGGAAGCAGATGAAGACGCAGAAAATCTCTGGCGAACTATTACCGACATAAATCCGTCACAAGTTTTACGTTTTGACAAAATGGACAATTTTTGGGAAATGGGTGAAGTTGGCCCCTGTGGACCTTGTTCCGAACTACACATTGATCTGGGAGAAGGCACCTGCCCGCTTTCAGAAGAACACAATTGCTCCGTGAATCTTGAAGGTTGCTGGCGTTTTGTTGAATTGTGGAACCTGGTTTTTATGCAATATCAACGTTTCCCGGACGGTCATCTGGAACCTCTCGCAGCACAGCACGTTGATACCGGGATGGGATTGGAAAGAGTTTGCCGTGTTTTGCAGGCTGTGGATTCAAATTACAGTACAGATCTTTTCGCACCGATTCTGGAGGGCATCAGTGAAGTTACCGGTCAGCAAGATACCCCAGGAGATGTAGGTGTAGCCTTCCGGGTGATTGCCGATCATTTACGCTCGCTGAGTTTTGCAATTGCCGACGGAGCATTTCCTTCAAACGAAGGGCGCGGTTACGTCTTGCGACGGATGTTAAGACGGGCAACGCGTTACGGACGTTTACTGAACATGCACGAACCGTTTATTTATAAACTGGTGCCTGTACTAGCTGAAGTAATGGGAGATGCATTTCCGGAAATAAACAAACAGCAAAAACATGTGCAAAATGTAATTCAGGCTGAGGAAACAAGTTTCGGCTTAACCCTTGACCGTGGACTGGAAATATTTGAGAAAATGGTTTCAACTCCGGAAACCAAAGCAGCAAAAGTGCTTTCCGGAGAAGATACTTTTAAACTTTATGATACATATGGATTCCCGCTTGATTTGACAAGTTTGATGTGCGAAGAACGGGGAATTGGTACTGACGAAAATGCCTTTGAAAAATTGATGGAAGAACAGCGTGCACGTGCTCGTGAAGCTGGAAAATTTAAAGCGACTCTGGATGAATGGACAGAGCTTTCCGCAGGTCCGGATTCAAAATTTGTGGGCTACGATGTTTTTCGTACTGAATCAAAAATCCGCAGGTTCAGTCTCAATGAACAGGGGCAGTTGCAATTTATTCTGGATGTCACTCCCTTCTACGCAGAATCCGGAGGTCAAGTTGGTGATCACGGAACGCTTGAGCAAAATGCTAAAAAGTGGAATGTCGTTGATGTGCAGAAACAAGGTGACTCGATCATTCATTTTTGTGAAAATCAAAGTTCCGAAATTGAAAAAAACTCTCCGGAATCTTCTCTAGAATTCACTCCGGACGACTCTCCGCTGACAGTGGTGGTTGACGAGGAACTACGTTTATCAACAACCAATAATCATACGGCTGCGCACTTGATGCACGAAGCTCTGAGGCAGGTTCTGGGCGAACACGTAAATCAGGCCGGTTCTTTGGTTAATCCGGAAATACTGCGTTTCGACTTCACCCATTTTGAAAAAGTCAGCGAGACGCAGCTGGAGAAAATTGAGAATATTGTCAATGCGGTGATTCGAAAAAATATACCCACAGATATTTATGAAATCCCTTTTCAGCAAGCAATTGATTCAGGCATTACCGCCTTGTTTGGTGAAAAATACGGTGATGTTGTACGTGTGGTTAAAGTATCTGATTTTTCTGAAGAACTCTGTGGAGGATGTCATGTAGAAGCCACCGGTCAAATCGGTCAGTTCAGAGTGTTTTCGGAAGAGGCAATTGCATCCGGAGTGCGCAGGGTTGTCGCAGTAACGGGAAGGCAGGCCGAGTTAATGAATCAGGAACACGGACGAGTCGCCCGCAGTATGCGTCAGTTTATGAATGTTCCGGAAGCGCAAGTTCCCAAAATGGTCGAAAAACTTGCTGATGAAAAAAGACAATTGGAAAGAGAGTTACAAAATTTACGCAGCGAGAATGCCCTTGCAGGCGTCTCAGGCTTGCTCGCGGAGGCTGAAGATGTTGAAGGTGTGCTGGTTTTAGCTAAAATAATTGAGGTGGATTCCGCGGACACGCTACGCAATATGGGACAGGCACTCAGCGAACAGATGACCTCTGGTGTAGCATGGTTAGCTGCTACGATGTCCGGAAAAAGCACCTTGCTTTGTGTTGTTACAGATGACTTGATTAAACGCGGCTTAAAGGCCGGTGAACTGGTAAATGCAGTAGCTTTACTCGCCGATGGACGAGGCGGTGGAAAACCTAATATGGCGCAGGCAGGCATAAAAGCTCCGGAAAAACTTGCTGAAGCATTAGCCTCAGCAGCGGATTTAGTCCGGGAAATACTGAAAAACTAACTGATGCGCTACGAAACATTTATTGGCAAACGTTATCTTTTTTCTCCAAGGCAGGATCGTTCGATTTCAGTCATCACCTGGATTTCGATCGGAGGTGTTGCTTTAGGTGTGGTTGCACTAATCGTTTCCACTTCTGTGATGAATGGTTTCCGCACAAATTTGCGTAACGCGGTGACAGGTTCCTTACCGCACGTCACTGTTTTTGCCTGGGATGATGAAATGGATAATTATTCAGGACTGCAGAAACGTTTGACTGAGCATCCAGAAGTAAACGGTGTCGCACCATACATTTTCAAACAGGCTCTGCTCACCGGTCGTAAAAAGCCCAAAGGCGCACTGTTGCGTGGGATTGACCCTAAGCAGGAAGCAAATGTGACAAGGATTGCTTCTTATCTACGTGACGAAGTTTACGGCCTTACTCCATCTCTGGAAAAACAAAAGCAAATTTCAGCGAGATTGCTGCAGCGTCTTTCACATACTGAAGCAAGAACTAATGGTTTGAAAGACGGAATTATTCTAGGCGCAAAATTAGCACGTCAATTGGAAGCAAATGTCGGAGATTCGGTCAAGCTTGTTTCTTCTGAACAACGGTTGACTCCTATGGGCGATGTACCGCGGATAAAAAAACTGGAGGTTATCGGGATTTTCGAATCCGGAATTTCCGGTTATGATGAAGTTCTGGCCTTTATCGATTACCGTCTGCTGCAAAAGATTTACCGTATGCAAAACAAGATAACTGGTTTGGGTGTGCGTATCAGTGATCCCGAAAATGCACCTGATATTGCAGACAAACTTGCTGGACTGAGTGAGGATTATATAGTAGGGAATTGGGCGGATGAAAACAAAAGTATCTTTCAGGTGATGAAAATTGAAAAAATCGGCCTTTTTCTGATCCTCTCGCTGATCATTGTAGTGGCAGCATTCAACATCATTAGTTCGCTGATTATGTTGGTGCTGGAGAAATCCCGTGAAATTGCGATACTCAAGGCCCTCGGCGCAAAAGATTCTGGTATACGGAAGATTTTCTTTTTTCAGGGATTAGTGATTGGTTCGCTGGGAACCATCGGTGGAGTATTTGTGGGACTCGCAATCTGCTGGATCTTAATGAGCTTTGATATAATTGATATTCCTCCAGGAGTTTATCCCGGTGGGAATCGGATTCCCGTCCTGATTGACTGGTTCGATGTGGCGCTTGCGACCGTGGCTTCCTTCACAATTTGTATTTTGGTAACGCTATATCCTGCCTCAAAAGCAGCTCGGCTAAATCCGGTAGATCCTTTGCGCTACGAATAAGAAATATGAATGAGTTAGTATGTTAAAAAAACTTGTTTTTGTGATGTTTCTGTGTGAGTATCAAAGGTTGTCATTAGCTGATAACAATTATTACTTAAAATGAGTGTAAAACTCTAGACCGAATTTCAACTGAGGAGCCGTCGATGACTTATACTGTAACCCCAAACTGCGATAATTGTAAATATACGGACTGTGTAGAAGTCTGTCCTGTGGAGGCATTTCACGAAGGGCCGACTATGTTGTACATAAATCCGGAAACGTGCATTGACTGTAATGCCTGCGTTGAGGAGTGTCCTGTGGAAGCAATTTACGCGGATGTGGATGTTCCTGAGAAATGGGCAAGTTACACAGCGCTAAACGAAGAAAAATGTGAAGAGTATCCGATTATCGACGAAGCAAAAGATCCTCTCCCAAACGCGCGATATCTTGAAGAAATACAAGCTGCTGAAGGATGAAACTGAACAGTAGCTGCTGATTCATTTTTTGAACAGAAGCAGCAGTCAGGTTGAGCCGCAGATTTACGTTGTTCAGCAATAATCCAGGATCAGTATTCTTTAAGAACGTTGCATATAAACAAATTATAACACAAACACAGACGACCCATGGCCGTACCAAGAAGTAAAACCTCGCGTAGTCAACGTGACCACAGACGAGGACATATAAAAATAACAGAATCCGCGCTTTCAGAATGTACAAACTGTAACGCGCTGATCCGTCCTCATCGAGTCTGCCCTGAATGTGGATTTTATAAGGGTGTTGAAGTAATTGAAGTGAAAGCATCTTGAGCCGTTTGTTCTGCTCTTTCACTCATCAACAGCATACCAGAGAAACGCATGGCAATTGCAGTTGACGCAATGGGAGGTGACAGACCTTTAACTGTTCAAGTGGCGGCGGCGGTACAGGCCGTCAAAGACTTCGGTATTGAAGTCATAATTGTTGGAGCGGAAGCTCAAATAAATCAGCAACTGAAACAATACAGTTACGATCAGCAAAAAGTACGTGTTGTCAATTCCACAGAAATTGTGGAAATGAACGAGTCTCCCGCTAACGCTCTACGACAAAAAAAAGACTCATCTATCAGGGTTTCTGTTGATCTTGTCAAAGCAGGGGAAGCAGATGCTGTTGTCAGCGCGGGAAATACCGGTGCCTCAATGGCAACCGCAAAGTATGTCCTCAAGTCTATAGAAGGAATCGAGCGCCCCGCAATTGCTTCGCTAATGCCCTCCGTTCACCGCAACCATACCTACGTCCTCTTGGATGTCGGCGCAAACACGGATTGCAAACCCCTTTATCTCTTTCAATTTGCCTTAATGGGCGATGCCTACGCACGTATGTATCTGCACCTGGAAAATCCGCGAGTCGCTTTATTAAACGTTGGTGAGGAAGAGGGTAAAGGTTATCTGGATCTGAAAGAAACCTTCGACCTGCTGAAACAGAGTACCCTTAATTTCGTAGGTAACATTGAGGGTAAAGCCATGTTCAAAGACAGAGTGGATGTGGTGGTCTGTGATGGTTTCATCGGCAATATAGCGCTTAAAGTCGCAGAAGGAACTTTCGATTTTGTGCGCAGTATTCTACGTGAAGAAGTTCAGAGATCCTGGATTTCAAAGTTAGGTTACCTTGCTATGAAGGGCCCTTTCAAGCAGTTAAGAAAAAGGGCGGATTATTCTGAAGTTGGAGGGGCACCTTTACTTGGCGTAAACGGAGTGGTAATAATCTGTCACGGGAGTTCAAAAGTTCATACCTTACGCAATGCAATCAAACATGCACAGGAATGTGCCGAACAAAAACTGAATGATAAAATTGCGGTTGAAGTCTCTGAAAACCTGGAAGTCATCAAGCAGGCAAAAATAATGAACGGTGAAAGCAACTAAAGTCAGTTGGTTTTACGGTGCTTTGTAATTTGCTCTGTTAAATATCCCTCGCATGCATCCCAGGACATTTCTTCAAGTTTTAATCTCTCATAAAGTGTGAAAATCACTTGAAATTCCTGCAGCAACGTCAATCCTGATTTTTCCTGTGCCGGAAGCATTTTGTGCCGCAGGACGTTCAGCATATAAACACTTTCTTTTAAACGTGATAAGCTTAGTACTTGCTGCTTATAGTCATATAAGAGATAGCTGAAGATAAAAACACCTCCATCATCAAGCTCTGTTGTCCATGCCCAATCGTCTTTCTGAAATTCTTTGCTGTTTTTAAGCAGATTCCTACCGTCAAAGACCACCTGTGCAAATTCATCATCTCTCTCGAGGGTAGAACCTAGAGAGTCATTCGAATTATCTTCTGGTGCAGATGACATAAAAAGGCGGGTTTTGCTGGAGTTGTTTAAATACGGATTATGGAAAAGCGTTCAAGTAAGAAAAGTTGACGGTAAAAAAATTAACCTGTGAAGAACGGTGATTCGCCCTCAGAGTGATCAGTGACATCAAAAACTCCAACCAGTTCCGGAATCGCCTCTTTGAGCATTACTTCTACACCTTGTTTGACGGTGGTGTCGATCATGCTGCAGCCTTGACATCCGCCGCCAAAACGTACATAAGCAGCGCTGTCTTTGATTCCTTCCAGCATGACATTACCACCGTGTGAGGCCAGCATAGGATTGACTTGTTCATCCAGCATGAGCTGTATCTGATCTTCCAGGGAACCACTTAGTTTACTGATTGACAGCTGAGGGTTTCTGGCTTCTAGATCTCCGTCTTCGTTGATTTCAATGATTGTCCCTTCAAGATAAGAAACATTTTTGCGTTCACTAAAGACTGAAATTCCGGCAACCTCGAACTGGATGCTGCTTTCCAGTGACGATTCTACTAATTCAAGCCGGTAATTTGCTTTTAAAGGTGAAGTCGGCTCAACTATAAGCTGCACACCTTTCAGCGTATCAGCACTTTGCAGTTTATCATTTATCTGCTTCCCTGCGGAATCTGTGATCGATAAATATGAATTATTGGCACTGCTGAAAAGTGCTTCGTAGGAATCCGTAAAGTTAAATGAGTCAAAACCATTGTCATAAAGAATTTCTGCTGCAGTCAATACCTCACCGTCTTCACCACCGTAAAGTAGGATATCTCCGGCAAAAGGCATTTGGTAAATCGAAGTTTCAAAATGCTCGATCGGCAAACTATGTGAACCGGGGATATTCTCCGCTTCATGTGCTTCAGAACTGCGTAGATCAAAAACATAAGGACGTTTGGAAGTGCGGCGTTTTTCAAAAAACTCACGAGGGCTCAGGCGATATTCAGCGATATTGAAATCATTGCCTTCGGATAGATCTTTGAATTTAAACATGGAATCCTTTATTGGAATTGAGTTTTTCTGCAGGAAAGGTATGCTTGGACCTTAGTCTCCTGCAACTTTACATTTAACTACAATTTTATACGAACTCCCCTGAGGTGTCAAACTATGGAAAATATTAAGATAATTGAACTAAAAAAACGTCCATGGGTCGTTGCACACAGAGGTTATCGAGCTAAGTATCCTGAAAACACAATTGCGGCTTTTGAAGCAGCAATTGCTGCAGAAGCGGATATGATTGAACTGGATGTCTGCCTGACACGTGACCGGATTCCTGTGGTTATCCATGATAAAACTCTGGATAGAACCACAAACGGTCAAGGATTAGTTTCAGCACATTCTCTCGCTGAATTAAAAGAGCTCGATGCCGGAAGCTGGTTTGGCGCAGAGTTTAAAGGGGAAGCTATTCCGACACTTGAGGAACTGCTGCTGAAAATTAAAGGCAGGATTACAGTAAATATCGAAATAAAACCGGAAAGTTTTGAAGCACCGGCTCCTCCAGACGCAATTGAAGTGCAGGTCTGTGAAATGGTGGAAAAGCTGGAGATGGCGGATTCAGTGCTTATTTCAAGTTTTGAACATTTCTTTTTTGGCAGAATACAACGCTGGTATCGTGATCAAAATATATCCGCGAAAATAAGAACTGCAACTCTGCAGGAGGCTCCTCTTGCGGATGATTTCGCGGTGGCTCTTTGTCAACGGCATCAGGCATATTCCTATCATCCCAATGAATGTTTGGTAACTCCTGAATTAATTCAGCTTTTACAAACGGAAGGTTTACGGATTTTTCCCTACACGGTGAATGCTGAAAAAAGGATGGAGCAGTTGATTAAGTGGGGTGTTAACGGAATAATTAGCGATGAACCGGAACTCTTGTGGAAAGTAATCCGCAGGCTGCAATTCAGTGGATAATGATTTTACAGCTTATGCCGAATCTTGCTAAACAGGCTGGGTAAAATTTATCAGCTGCGTCATTTTTTCTGCTGCTTTACCACTGTCCACGGTTTCTGTTGCCAACTCAACGGCTTCCTTCAAATCATCAGCGATCCCTGCTACAACGATGGCACCTGCCGCATTTACCAGGGCGATATCACGTGCAGTACCTTGCTCTTGACAGGAAAAAATTCTTTCAATAATCTTTGCGCTTTCTTCCGGACTGTCTATTCTGATCTCATCTAGGCTTCCGGTTTTGAATCCCAGTTCCTCCGGGTTCACGTCATATTCGCGGATCTTGCCGTCACGTAGTTCTGCCACATGAGTAGGAGCGGTAACGGTCAATTCACAAAGACCATCATGTCCATGCACCACCAGCACACGTGAACTACCAAGGCGTTGCAGGACTTGTGCGATTTTCAAAGTTAAATCTTTATTGGGTACACCGATCAGTTGGCTTTTTGCTCCGGCCGGATTTGTGAGTGGGCCGAGTAAATTGAAAATAGTGGGTACTCCCAAATCTTTACGTATGGGGCCGGCAAAGCGCATCGCAGGGTGATGATTGATTGCATAACAAAAACAAATATCCAATTCTCTCAGGCAACGTTCTACACCACCTAAGTCCAAGGCTATATTCACTCCTAAAGCTTCAAGAGCTTCCGCGCTGCCGCTTTTACGGGTATTGCTGCGGTTACCGTGTTTGGCAACCACTGCACCTGCCGCCGCAGCGATAATGGCTGCACAGGTGGAGATATTAAAAGTACTGATCCCGTTTCCACCGGTACTGCAGGTATCAATCGCATTTTCCGGTGCCGCAATGCCTGACGCACGCTCACGCATGGCCAGGGCTGCGCCTGCCATTTCATCAACCGTCACACCTTTTGCCTGCAGGAGAGCCAACAAAGCTGCTGCCTGAACCGAAACCGCTTCTTCACTCATAATCCAAAGAATCATTTGACGTGCTTCTTCAAAACTCAGTTCCTCTGCAGTCAGTAACTTTTGCAGTAATTCTTTCATTTGCTTGTTATTTTATAATTTTGAAGAGCTTCTTCAGCCCAGTTGAGGGCTTCAATTGCAAACAGCAGCTGATGCTCTTTGCGTGTTAAAAATGGATTAAACTCCAGACACTTATACCGGACTTCTGTAGATATTGCCAGCCCAAGATGACATTGCCCATTTTTCCTGCTTCTTCTTTCAGTTGTGGGTGGACCGGCCATTCCTGTTTCCGCGAGGGCCCAATCAGTTCCAGACTCTCTGAGCATTGCTTCTGCAAGATCCAGGGCCCGTTGCTGAGAGACACTTGAGTCAGCAGTTAAAGTGCATCCTAAAAATTGTGTTTGCGCAGCCGAACTGTAAAGAATCCGGCCAACCTCAAAATGTCTTGACGCACCGGAAAGGCTGGTAAAGGCTTCCGCAATTTGTCCACCGGTACTGGTTTCCAGCACTGAAAAGCGGTGCGGTTTTTTTTGCAGTTCGCACTGAATGAGAAATCTCTGCAGCTTTTTTGCGGATTCATCAAGTCGCTCCTTCAACTCATGTAAATGCCGCTGCAGTTCAGTTAAGTTTGAAGAATGTATATCAAGGCTGCTTTTTTGTTTTTCATATAAACCGTAACACGTCAGCTGTTGTGCAGCAGTTTCCGGAAGAAACGCCTTAAGCTCATCTCCAGCTTGAGCTGCCCTGCGGATAAGTGTTGATGAGATCAAAAAAAATCTCTGCAGATTTTGCGGAAGTGACGCTGTTTTTATCAGGCTAATACTTAAAGATATTCCGCGTTTTTGTTTTAATTCTTTTAAAACATTTTCAATTTCAACATCATTTCGCGGTGCCAGCAGCAAATGACATCCGCGTGAAATTTCTGCCAGATCCTCATTTGTGAAAATTTGCGGATTGAGCATCCGCTCAAGCAAATCCGCACCTAAGATCATGGGTACTTTTTCTCCTGCGGAGAAAGTGCGGATATGCTCTGCTAGCCGGAGGGGGCGCTCGTAAGACAACTCTCTGCGTGAAATCGCGGTATTATTATTGGTTAGTTTAAACTCAATTCCGGATTCTTCAGCAATTTTCGCAGCTTGTGATTTAGCAGGATCAGTCCAGTCATTTAATGCACTCCTCAATATTTCCACACGTACAGCCGCTGTCGGTATTTTCCGGTACTTAAGAGGATCCGGATGCATGCCGTTGGAAAGTATGAAAACGAGCAGTTGAGTTTCCGGAAATTGCCGGAGAACGGATTCGGCTAATAACAGATGATGATGACCTGCGGGATCTGCAGTTAAAGGAAAATATACGGTGGGCAGTTTAGCCTCTGAAGTTGAGCTACTCATGAATTAACTCTTCACGACAAAGTCGAAGTCATTGATGCTCACTTTTGTAAGCGCTGTATCGAGGTAAATCAACAAACTGTGAGCTTACTGTTCAGCAACTTCTTTTTGCAGGAGTTGCAGGTTGAGCATCTTAAGCGTTGAATTAACTGCGGCAATTACTTGATCGGAATCAATGCCGATAGTCTGCAGACGTTTTCCGTTAACCTGCCAGGTGATAATAGCTTCGGTAAGAGCATTTGTTTTACCTCCACGCGGAATTCGGATTTGATAATCAACCAGTTCTGGAGCCTTGAGATGCACGCGTTTTAAGACTTTTTTGACCGCACTCATAAACGCATCATAGCCGCCGTTTCCACTACCTGCTTCTAGGTATTCTTTTGAATCAATTTTAAGATGAATTGTAGCAGTTGCTCTTAAGTTAAGCCCACTTGAAATTGAGCAGTTCAGCAGTTCAATACGTTGAGAATCACTGGTTTCAAGCACATCAGTAATGATGATCGGCAAGTCCGCAGCAGTCATTGATTTTTTTGTATCACCCAACTCAACAACACGTTTTAGAACTTTCTGCAAATTTTCATCAACCAGTTGAATACCGAGCAATTCCAGATTTTTTGCGAGAGATGCTTTACCGCTCATTTTCCCCAGAGCATAACTTCTTTTACGTCCAAAACGTTCCGGTACAATGGGGTTATGATACAATTTTGCTTTTTTATCACCATCAGCATGGATGCCACTGGTTTGAGTAAAAACATTTTCTCCAACAATCGGTGCGTTGTCGGCCAGTCTTTTTCCGGAAAAGCTTTCAATCATTTCACTCACCGGCGAAAGGTGTGATTCGTCAATCGAAAGTTCCATGCCCATTTTGTCATGCAGCACAACTGCAATTTCCGCCAGTGAGGCATTTCCCGCGCGTTCACCAAGACAGTTCATAGTGCAGTGTATGTTTCTTACTCCGGCCTTGACCGCATAGAGTACATTGGCCACACCTAATCCGTAATCATTGTGCGGATGAAAATCAAAAGTTGCCCATGGAAAACGTTCGAGCATATCCGAAAGACTGGAATAAACTTCATCCGGAGACAGAACACCGAGAGTGTCAGGCAGCATGAAATGCTTGATACCGTCATCCTTGAG
>JACNKY010000136.1 GCA_014381795.1 Pseudomonadota bacterium
TTACATTATCGTTGATCTGATGATCACTTTCCCGTACATGGTACGTTCTGAAACCGCTCTCAGTTTCATCGGTCTCGGTCTCGTAGATCCAGTAAATTCGCTGGGCGCGTTGATGCAGAATGTTTCTAAAGCTGATGTTTTACTGAATTACCATTGGTACTTTATTCCGGTTATCTTTTTCATTGCCTTTGTTCTGGCTTTCGTCTTCGTCGGTGACGGCTTGCGTGATGCCTCTGATCCTTATTCACACGTTAAGAAATGAGCCTGCTGAAAGTCGATAATCTAAATCTACAATTCAGGACTGATGAAGGTCTGATAACTGCTGTTGAAAACGTTTCCTTTGAAATCGGTGCCGGTGAGGTTCTGGGTTTGGTTGGAGGATCCGGTTCCGGAAAATCGGTCACGGCCAAGTCGTTAATGCAGCTTAATCCTTCCAACTCAGTCTACAGTCCCGAAAGCAGTATCAAGCTTGAACTGGAAGAAGGAGGAGTGGATGTCCTGTCACTAAAGAATCCACGTGAACTGGTTATTGTGCGCGGAGGTGCAGTTTCGATGATCTTCCAGGAACCGATGGCAAGCTTTGCGCCAGCACTAACGATTGGTTATCAGATGGTTGAACAGTTGCTGATCCATACTTCAATGTCCAAAAGAGCAGCAGCCTCGTTGTCCGTTGAAATGCTGGAGCGTGTAGGAATTTCTGATGCCGGTAAGCGCTTTCACCAGTATGCTTTTGAATTGTCCGGAGGAATGCGGCAAAGAGCAATGATCGCGATGGCGCTTTCAACTAAACCTAAAGTCTTGATTGCGGATGAACCGACCACTGCACTTGATGTGACAATTCAGGCCCAAGTATTAGATCTGATGAAAGATCTGGTGAAGGAATTTGGCATGGCAATTCTCTTTATTACCCATGATCTTGGTGTTATTGCCCAGGTTGCAGACCGAGTCGCTGTGATGTACCTCGGACGTATCGTCGAAAGCGGTCCTGTACGGGAAGTACTGCATTCTCCCTCGCATCCTTATACAAAAGGATTGCTGAATGCTTTACCCAAACTTGATGCTCTTGATGAACCATTAACTCCAATTCCTGGCGACATTCCCAGCCCTCTGGAACGTCCACCAGGATGCGTTTTTCACACCCGTTGTCCAGAAGTATTGGCCGACCGCTGCGATTCTTCCATACCGCAGCGTACAAATGTTGGGAAAGATCATTCCGTCTCATGTTTTGCTGTGGACTCAACAGGAAAGACCGCATGACTGAAAAGCCGCTCATACGTATCAATAAGCTGAATGTGGAATTTCCGCTCGGACGTACTCTTTTTGGCAAACCGCCAATGCTGAGTGCAGTCAATGATGTCTCACTTGACATCATGCCTGGTCAGTTTTACGGACTTGTGGGTGAATCCGGATCAGGTAAAACTACACTTGGAAAGGCAATCCTAAGAGCGGTTCACATTAGTTCAGGAGAGATAATATTTGATGATAGTGATGTAAACTACGATGTAGGCAGCCTGGCAAAAAAGGAGCTAAAAAACTACCGTAAACTGGCTCAATTGATTTTTCAAGATCCCTATGCTGCACTAAGTCCGCGCATGACAGTCCGTGATATCATCGCAGAACCGCTTGAGGTTATGGGACTTTCTAAAACCCGTGAAGAAACAGACGAAAGGGTGAGGGATATTGCGAAAAAATGCCGATTAAATTTAGAACATCTTCGACGTTTCCCGCACGCTTTTTCCGGAGGACAAAGACAGAGAATCTCGATCGCCAGAACTTTAGTCTGTAATCCGAAATTTGTTGTTGCAGATGAAAGTGTTGCCGCACTTGATGTTTCGATACAGGCGGATATTCTTAATCTGTTGAAATCTTTACAAGATCAACTTGGATTGACGTTTTTGTTTATCAGCCACGACCTCAGTGTAGTTGCACATATCTGTGATCATGTTGCCGTAATGTACCTCGGAACACTGGTTGAATCAGCACCCACCCGAAAGTTGTTTGACAACCCCTGCCACCCATACACTAAGGCGCTGCTCTCGGCAATTCCTTCTCTCGATCCTGATGATAGAGGTAAGGCACAGAAACTTGAGGGTGAAATTCCCAGTCCCGCCAATCCTCCCCCCGGCTGTAAATTTCATACTCGTTGTCCATTGGCAGAAGAGCGCTGTCGTACAGAGGTTCCTCAATGGCGTGAATTGAGCGAAGATCATTACGCCGCCTGCCACTTAGTCTAGTTAATAAATCCAGACTTTTTATACTTAAAAAAAACCGGAATTGAAACTGCATATTTGTGAAGATTTTCATCGGCAGATATTTTTATATCCATAAACTTTTTTAATGTATGCATAAAAAACTAATTTATAATTCAGTCTTTAATTTTATTCAAGCTGTTTTCTGCAAATCCAGTTGCAGATTTGATTCTACGTGCTAAGCAAAAAAGACTGTTCTACCAGAGTGAGTTGGTTCGATTGGAATAAATCAATGTTGAAAAATAAATGTATTGCCGCTTGCTGATTCAGGAGTAATTGAGATAAAGAATAATTTTTATCTGTTTTCCTAACAATGCAGACCGTTGAAATTAGTCGAAATCAGCTATAATTATGACTTAAGGGCATCTCTAAAAACCCATTTTGATTGAATTTTCTTAAATAATATTTGTTTAATGCCATAGTTAATGAGATAATATTTAAC
>JACNKY010000278.1 GCA_014381795.1 Pseudomonadota bacterium
GCTGAAAAAGCTAAAACAGCAGAGGTCGCTATTGGAATAGAGGTTATTAACCGCTATGAAACAAACCTGATTAACACAGGAGCTGAGGCAATGGAAATGCTCAAACTTATCGGTTCTGATAATGTTTCTGTTCACCTTGATTCATATCATATGAACATTGAAGAAAGCGGATTGGGCAATGCCATCAGGGGATGTGCCAAGCGTCTCGGATACTTCCATATCGGGGAATCTCATCGAGGTTATTTGGGAACTGGGAATATCGATTTCAGAGATATTTTTAAAGCTTTACTAGATATTGGGTATACTGGACCAATAACGTTCGAATCTTTCTCCTCGGCAATTGTGGCTCCTGATTTATCTAATATTCTAGGTATATGGAGGAACCTTTGGGAAGACAGTTACGATCTTGCACGTCACGCTAAGGAATTTATTGAGGTCCAGCAAAAATCTGCACAGGAAACCTTCCGTAATGAGCATTAGCCATATAACGGAATAGCCTATCTAGGCACTTGAATTGTGTTGTTGTTATTAAACACTCAGGTCTGAATTTGAAAAAAAGGATATATTTGGTGATCAATCTCTTAAATGGGACAATTTTATAATTGTCTGATGTCTTCAAAATACTAAATGACCAAACGATTGGAATTCTAATTTAATCAGTATCGGCAAAGATAATAATTTTGTATTGGAATTCTATTATCATGATTTGGGGTGGACAAGACCGAATCATTCCCGTCGCTCATGCCCGAAACTTTTCTACTTCCGCCGGATCTTCCGTTGAAGTTGATATCTTTGACTCTGCCGGGCACATGGTTCAGATGGAAAAAGCCAATGATGTCAATCGGCGTTTGTTGGAATTTTTAGGCTAAGCAGTATTCCCTGAGCAGACATTCAAAGATTCAAACATTCGTTTGAAAGCCAGCATCCCTGGGTCATCGAGTCCGATGGATTTTTCCCCAAAAATCCTTGCTCGTCCAATTTGACTCTGGCGACTCCGGAATTGATCCATGGTATCATTGATGGCTTGGTTGATACTGTCAAGCAAGACCTGACCCTCGGCCTGATTTTTGGATGCATCCCGGACTGCGGCGAGCACATCAAGGACAGTTTTGTCTCCAAGACTGGCCTTCCCCCGCTTTTGCATTGCCTCAAGTGCTATATCAAACAGTCCAGAGACCTCTTCCAACTCAATTCCAGTTTGCCCTTTTTTTACTTTTGCTATGGCCATCATCCCTGTAGCAAGCAGGGTTCCGTAACTGGAACCGGAGCTTTTGGTGAAAGCCTTGGCACACTGGAAAAAAGCCATACCGATGTCTTCCGGCAAAGTTTCCAAGTCCGCTATAATCTGTCTAAAACCCCGGATCATCGTCACTCCAAGGTCGCCGTCTCCTAACAGACCATCTGCGGTATTCAGTTCATCAGCTGATTGCTCCATTACATGTTAGATCTAAATCATTCTGCGCAGGTTCTTAGGGCATATTGTGAATTTATCAACATCTTTCACTATATTGGCCACTTTCAATATAGTCCAAATCAAATTGACTATAGCTGTCTCCGATTTGTTTTTAATGGAAACCATAACCGGAATCACAATAATATTTAAAACTATTAGATTAAGTTTAAACTGCCCAGTAAAACCAAAGAGTTTTGAAACTATATAATGTAGTCATTATAGCTGAGTAATGTTAATCTGGAGTACAAACAAAAATAATTTCCTTAAATTATAATCAGCCGCACAAATATTTTTTATCTTTTAGGATGAATACAATATTCAGATTTATTTTAAATATAATATTTTATAAAAAACTTCCTGCCATTCTTGACCATATTTCTCTTATTGGAGATTAATTGAATGAAGTATATAATTGCCATAGATATCGGAACACAGAGTACACGTGCTTCAGTAATAAATCAGGATGGGACAATTTTGCTAATTGAACAAATTATGCACGATTTAGTCCGGCCGTTCCCGAACTGGGCCCAACAAAATCCTGACTCATGGTGGAACGAAACCTGCCATGCTATTAAAGAAGTTTTGAAAAAAACGAATGTTAATCTTTCTGCAATAGCAGTTGTCGCCACCTGTGGCCAAATGCATGGCCCAGTTGGTATAGATGAAGATGGCAATACGACAACTCCATGGGTTCAACTTTGGTGCGACAAACGTTGCGATGAGCAATGTCAAGACCTTCTGGCAAAGAATGATCAAAATGAGTTACAAAAGATTTCTGGGAATCTAGTTTATCCTTCTTGGCAAGGAATAAAAGTTCGCTGGCACAAAGAACATGAAACTGATTCTTATAACCGCACACGTTGGTTCCTTGTTCCCAAAGACTTTATTAATTATAGACTCACAGGTGTCGCTGCAACTGATCCGAGCGAAGCATCATGTTCCTACCTATACGATTGGCATACTGACCACTATTCTCAGGAACTTGCAGATATTGTAGGGGTAGATTTAAAAAAATTTGCTCCCATATATCGATCTCAGGATGTTATTGGAGAAGTGACTGAAGAAGCAGCAAGACAAACAGGACTTCCTATCGGAATTCCAGTAGTTGCCGGTGGAGGTGACTTCCCAGTTTCCATGCTAGGATTTGGCATTGTCGGTGAAGGTGTTACCGCCGATGTCACCGGAACAAGTACTCTTGTAGCGGCCCATACTGCAAAACCTCTTCTTAATCC
>JACNKY010000013.1 GCA_014381795.1 Pseudomonadota bacterium
GCCAGGAAACCGACCGCTAATGAAACCTGTCCACCTGCTAACATCTGCGCTAAAGTATCATGACCAATGTTGTCAGTGCCCAGAGGATGAGCCAGTGTTGGCCCTAAATTTCTTTCACGAAAGTTGATTGCACTGGGTTCAATATCGTGAATAAGCGGTCCGATTGAAACCAAAAGTGTGATAAAAATAAAAACAATCACACCAGTCATTGCGCCTTTGTGTTTCCGGAACTGTCGCCAGACATCTCCCCAAAGTGAGCGGTGTTGTGTAACAGGCTCGACTGTTTCTACTGGAGTTGAATTTTCAATCATAACGTATTCTTGGATCGAGTATGCCGTAAATCACATCTGCGATGAGATTGAATAGCACAATCAGCACAGCAAAGAGGAATGTCAAGGTCTGAACCAGAGGTATGTCTGCTCCTTCAATCCCAATGATCAGCAGTTGTCCAAGACCGTTGACTCTGAAAATTTGTTCGGTAATGATCGCCCCGCTGAAAATTGTGGGAATTCCAAGAGCTATCAAAGTCACTACAGGAATCAAACTGTTGCGCAGCACATGAATCAATAATACTAGCATTTCTGAACGTCCTTTGGCTCGTGCTGTACGTACATAATCTAAATTAAGGTTGTCAAGTATTGAAGCACGCATAAAACGGCTCAGTTGTGAAGCATTGTAAAGAGCAAGTACGGCGACCGGCATGAACATCTGTTTGACCTGCAAGAGAAAATTGTCCCAACTGTTGACTTCAAGTGTTGTGTCATAAATCATTGGGAACCACTGTAGTTGTACACTAAAAAGAATAATTGCAACCATGCCTGTAAAGAAAGTTGGCACAGAAAATCCGACCATAGTTATGAAAGTTCCTATCTGATCGAACCATGAATACTGTTTGTAAGCGGAAATAATGCCGATGGGAATCGCGATCAGGATACCGAATAAATAAGAAAGTCCTACGACCCAGAGCGTTTGTGGAGTACGCTGAATTATCAGGTCCACAACCGGACTGCGTGTCGCCCATGAAAGAATACGGGTTCGGTTTTCCGCATCTCCAATGGTGATGCCAAAGCCCTCATGCAGTAAATTCAGCGGTTCGTTGACAAAGAATTGTACCAGCCACTTGCCAAAGCGCACGTGCATGGGTTGTCCAAGTCCGAGCGACTCACGGATTTTTTCACGGACCTCCGCAGGCACTGTCATTGGTAAATTTCCAGTGGGATCGTTCGGCGCCAAATCGAGAATGGCGAAAATAATGAAGCTGATTACCAATAAAGTAGGTATGGCTATCAGCACACGGCGAATGATGAAGTGGATCAAAGCTTGGACGCCTGGAGGTTAAAAAAACGGTTTGCGAACAGGAGCCCGCAAACCGTAAGTTACTGACTAATAACTCGAGTTAATTGCGAGTCCAGTCGGCAATATTCCAGAGTTCTGAATCCCAGGGATTCATGCGTACTCCAGAAATCGAATTGGAATGAGCTGAAACATCACCACGATGTATTAGAGGAATCATCGCATAATCCTGCATCAGCATGTCATTCATAGCTTTTGTAAGACTGATACGATCTTTCATGTCTGAAGTGATTGACAGTTTAGCAGAGAGTGCATCATATGCGGGGTTACACCAACGAGGCATATTGTTACCGCCCCACTTGTTTGACTTTTGAGCCATTTCCTTACAAGTCCAGTTTGACATGTATGTTTGCGGATCAGCTCCACTGAAGTTGTTGGTGTACATCTCTATGTCTGTGAAGAACTTCTGGTAAGTGTCAGGACTACCAACATCACCACCAAAGAAGACTGAGGCACTGAGGTTACGCAATTCGGTTTCGACACCGATCTGTTTCCACATTTCCTTGATGAAAGCCTGTGTTGCCTGACGTACCGAGTTGGTTGATGTTTGATACAGAATTGAGATTCGCACACCATCCTTCACACGGATTCCATCTGAACCACGTTTCCATCCGGCTTCGTCCAGCAGTCGGTTAGCTTCCGCGACGTTTGGTGTTTTACACTCATCATTAGCGGATGAAGCATAAATCGCAGGTGCAGGTAGAACATTACAACCGATCCTACCAGCCTTACCATATCCTGCATCTACTAGGACCTGGCGATCAATGGCCAATGAAAGTGCACGTCTTACGTTATAATCGGTCAAGTAAGGATGAGGGTTCCGGTTATTGTTTCCGCCCATGTATTCTGCACGATTTTCTCCAAGTGAAGGGTCAGGGTTGGTGAAGTTTACCATCAAACGTTCTACTGAAGTACCGAAAGCCGAAACAACTTTCCCTTTTCCTGCTTTTTCCATCTTGATGAGGATTTCAGGCTCTACCTGAAGGTTCCAGCCATAATCCATTTCACCAGTTTCCAAAACAGCACGTGCTGCTGAAACGGCGTCTCCACCACCTTTTAAAACTACTTTACTGAAAGCAGGCTTGTTGGCATCACGGTAATTCGGATTTGCTTCAAGAACGATCACATCATTCGGCTTGAAATCCACGACCTTGAAAGGGCCTGTTCCAATCGGGGAAAAATTTTGTTTGTTACATTCCTGTGCTTTTGCTCCCTGACAACCGTCAAACTGTGCCTTTTGTAAAATTGGCGCATTGTATCCGACAAAAGGGGCATAAGGGAAAGGCTTTGGTACAGTGAACTCAACCTTGACAGTGGTGCTGTTTA
>JACNKY010000012.1 GCA_014381795.1 Pseudomonadota bacterium
CCCAAATATTAGCTTTTTGCTATTTGCTATTTTTGCTATTTGCTATATGTAAAAGGCTGTGATTAGCAGGAAACAAAAGGTAAAAAAAACAAAAAAACACTAAAAAACCTTTGATTTTTATTTACTTTAATGATATCTTTTACGGGATTTTAATGCAATCCCACGTGAACAGGTCTATTACGTAAGTTTTCAATAACTTACTTAAAGGGTTTAAATAGTATTAAAAAGTTCAAATAGTATTCAGTTTTCAAAAAAGTAGTTTAGTCATCAACAAAACTTGGAGGAGAAAAGAATGAAAAAGAATTTTTTGACTGTAGCCGCAATGGCCGTCGTTGCATTTTTTGTATCGACTGAAATTGCCAAAGCAGCCGACATCACATTCAGCGGACAAATTCGAACTCGAATGGAATTCACTGAGCACAATGGTGGTGGTAGCTCAGCAAGCAGTGGTGTGGGTACAGCTGTGAACCCCTCTTTTAGCAATAATACGGATGAGTTCACATTCAGTTCCGTTCGCCTCGCTGCGAATGCCAACATCAACGACACGACATCTGCATTCATCGAAATGCAGAGTGTTCGTAACTGGGGTAATGCAGGATCAACCAATGCTGCAAACACCGTTGCTACCGGCGCGGGTTCTGGTAACGCATCTGGTAGTGCCAATAACACAGATGCCTCTGTGGGTATTCATCAGGCTTACTTCACGTTGAAAAATTTCTTGGTCGATGGCGTTGACATGAAACTCGGTCGTCAGGAAATCAAGTTGGATGGTTGGCGCCTGTTCGGTAACACGATCTGGACACCGGGTATGCAGACCCATGACGCGGTTACTTTTAAACACGCACATGACAACATGACCATTATAGCTGGTTACATTAAAGCTCAGGAAGACAGTAGAGTACATGACAAAGATGACTCCAACGATTCTGAAGTCTATCTTTTGTGGATGAATTACAAAGGAATCTTAGGCGGTCAGTTCTCTGGCACCTACGCCTTCTTGGATAATGGTTGTGGTAGCCCAATAGCTGCTGCTGCTGCTGTAACTACTGCTAATACCTGTACCAATGGTGAGAATAACTTCCACACCATCGGTGGTCGTCAAGCAGGTCAGCTTTTTGGGTTGGACTACCGTGGAGAGATCTACTACCAGTTTGGTCGAGCAGATGGTGTTGCTAACGCCACAACAGGTACTCCTGAAGTAGACCGTTCCGCTTATATGTTCGGTGTGCGTGTTGGCAAAACCTTCCAAAACGTTATGTTCAAACCTGGCGTAACCCTTTGGTATGATTACCTCTCAGGAACCACCGATGCAGATCAGAGAAATGGTGACTGGAGCAGTTTCAACACCTTGTTTGACACAGGCCACAAATACTATGGCTTGCAGGATCTGTTCTTGGGCGTTGGTGGTGGTGGTGCAGGTGGAACAAGAGGTTTGGGTCTTCAGGATTTAGCTATTAAATTCAAATTGAACCCAATGCCAGGTTGGACTCTTAAGTTGGATGCGCATGCTTTCTCAACTGCTGAAGGTATAGGAGCCAACCCAACAACTGCTGGCTTTGCAAGTAATGGAACCTCAGGTGCAAACAACGGCGAAAATGCAAGTTATCTTGGTAATGAGTTTGATCTTACTCTTGTTAACAAGTACAACGCTAACACCAAGATTATGATTGGATTTTCAAACTTCAATGCAAGTCCTGGCTTCAAAGCCATCAAGGGTAGCGCTGTTACTGGTGCAGCAGATGCAAACTGGGCTTACCTCCAGTTTGATGTGCAGTTCTAAGTTTGATTTTTCAAAAACCCTCCGGCCTTTGGGTCGGGGGGTTTTTTTTTGCCTGTAATTTCTTCATAGACAATAAAACGTCATAAATCATTTTTACCACAGATGGACTCGGATATTTTTTTCAGTTTCTCCAAAGCCCTCTTTGCTTTTACGATTAAATTTTTCATGGTTTATACCCAGGTATTTTGAAGTCCGCCTTTTTCCAGGTTCCTCACCTCCCCTGTAGTACAAAGGTTTTCGTGTTTCCAACCCAAGTGTTTTATCCGTGTTTATCTGTGTCCATCTGTGGTAAAAATGATTTAGATTGAACCACTTTACGAACCCTACATCACGGCATCGATGAAATACAAACTACTTACGCTGGTTTTATTATTACTCCCCTGCCTCGTTTGGGCAGATTCTAAAGACTTCAAGCTGAACGGTAAACCCGTGCCTGCTGTGGTCGCGAAGGTCAATGGAACCTCTTTAAGTTCCGCTCAATTGGAAAGTGAATTCATCGCTTTTCGTTTACGCGCCCAAGTTCAAGGAAAGAAAATTTCTCCCTCAGAAGAGACCTTGATCGCCCGTGAGGTGCTCAAGGCTGAAATCATGAAAGAACTGATCACTCAAAAGGCCCGATCCCTCAATGTTAAAGTTTCTTCTGAGAAAGTGGATTTGGAACTACAAAATATCGAAGACAAGTTTCCTAGTCACTCGGCGTTCATAACGGCTCTGGCTTTTCAACGTATGAATATGGAAGCTCTCAAAGATAAAATTGAACGGACCCTATTGGAAGACGAACTGATTCGTCTGGAAATCGCACCCAACGTAAAACTACGCGATGAATTGGTAAAAGACTTCTACAATGCGAATAGAGAAAGATTTTCTAAACCTGCCTTGTACCGGACCCGACATATT
>JACNKY010000011.1 GCA_014381795.1 Pseudomonadota bacterium
CAACAACATTTGCTTTGATGAAGAAATATTTTTTTATTTTAAACCTGATTTAAGCAAAAGTATGGCAGAAGCGACAGAATCAGCAAAGCAAAAACCGGTAGTAAAATTCGGAAACGATGCAGGTGCTTTCCTCGACACCGTTAAGAAGGCTCCTGAAGAGACACAGCAACAATTCCAAGCAGTCTCATCCAAAGGAAATTCTCTGAAAATAGTGGGTGAGGAAGTACTCAACTCCAAATCAAAAGATGAGCTGAAATCTAATCTGCCTAAAGCAATTGTAGTGAAGAGAAATCTAAAAAAAGATGTCGAAACCCTCTATGAGAGTTTTAAAAACTTTGAAAAAACACACGCTAATCCAAATGAAGTACAAGAATTCAAACATGCGTGCAACACTTTGATTAGGACCGCACAAAAATCACACAGCGCAATCAAAGACAAAGTTTATACAATTTACGATAAAAAAAAATAATTCCCTTCCCTACTATATTTTTACTTCCATTTCATGGATTCCGGAAAACTTATCACTTTTGAGGGCCTTGACGGCTGCGGCAAAAGCACCCAGTTGGAAAAAGCAACAGACTGGTTGAACGCGCAGGGTTACTCTGTTCTCAAAACGCGTCAACCTGGCGGTACAATAATCGGCCAGCAAATACGGAGTATCCTGCTCAATCCGGAACATGAAGAACTTCAGCCGGAAAGTGAATTGCTGCTCTATCTAGCAGATCGTATACAGCATCTCCAGGAATTAATCCTGCCAGCAAAAACTGCTGGAAAAATTGTTCTGTGCGATCGTTTTCATGACTCAACCGTTGCCTACCAGGGTTACGGCAGGGGTTTGAATTTAAACAGTATAGAATCCATTGTTGCACACTGCATCAAACCTTATGCGCCTGATTTAACCATCCTGCTGAATATATCTCCGGAAACAGTTGCTTCCCGTCTTGAATGCAGACAGGAACATGCGGAAAAAGATCGACTCGATTTAGAATCATTAAGTTTTTTTAAACGTGTTGCTCAAGGTTTCCAGGAGTTGGCTGCAACAGAACCAGATCGTTTTATCTGCATCAACGGTGAGCAGGACATTGAGGACATACATCTGCAAATAGTCAACATTTTACAGCAACGTCTCCAACTGTCTTAAAGGAGTCAACCAATCCCAAGCCAATGAAAAAGGAATAAGATGAGAAGCACGATCTTTCAACAGCCTCTTGAGTATCAACTTGAAGTTGAAGGAGAGAACTGGGATCAGGGCGCTGTTATAAAAGGTAAGCTTCGTGTACGTAACATGAGTGCTGCCGCCGTAACTGTTAAAACGGTTCAGCTTATCTTGGCGCACGGTCTAATAAAAGCAATCAAGGAAAAAGGAGATATTGGCTGGGAAATTCAGGAAGAACTTGTAATCGCTCAAGAGCTTTTACTGCAGTCCGGAGGAGAACAGAGCTTCGATTGGAGTTTTAATTTGTCAACAGATTGCCCGATTACGGACAAACAGGGCGGTTTGTTTTTGCTTTTTGGCGGAGATGACGTTCTCTCTGGAGGCGGCAGTCTTAATTTGAAGATACAGTTGCATCCAATCCTGCAAAACTTTCTGCAAACTTTTACAACGCAATTTCGTTTCTTGGTAAAATATCAAAAACGAAAAGCGGAATGGACCGAGGTTAAACTTGTTCCGCCCGATTCACGTGAGTTTCCAAACATGGATTATGTTTATTGTTTCCTGAGGATAAATCAAGAACAGTTGGATGCACACTATCGTTTCAAAATGAGCGGACTAGGGCGTAGCGGTCAACAAATGACAATCACTAAAAAGAATCGGGAAATTGAACAGAGCATCTCTCAGGAAAACTATCTTCAGCCTGGAGGATTCCCTAATCGTGCCTGTTTTCGTGAAAACATTGATCAAGCCCTTAATATTGCCAGACCGGAAGGGATATTTTAAGCTCTGTCTTAAAAGTGATCCCGCAGGTAGATCAGCGTGTATAAGGCTGATCCAGTACAAACTCCAAATCAGCAGTTCCCAAAGATATTAAACCTAGTGAACGACCTATTATTTCTCCGGGAACAGATTGAAAAGGCTGGTTGTTTTTGTCAGTCAAAATACGGAGTGAATATTTTCCATTCAGTGCTTGACCACCCATCGCGTTTGCCTGACCAATACTGAATTTTTGTGGTGGCTTAAAACTAGGAGACATTTTGATTGCTACAGGCCGGCCCTGTTCCAGATCAAAGAGCATAATAACCAGTCTGTCTGCTGAATCAAGCTGATCCTGCAGTTCTGCAGAAACAACGACTGTTCCACTGATACTTGTTGCCGGAGAATCCGTTTTAACCACTAAGAGTTCCGCGGGGAAACTCTGGAATGGACGGTCAACAGAATATTCCACACCCTCAGTTCCAAGTAATATCGGTTGAGATAGCGGTCCAATAACCTCTCCTGCTGAAGCACGGTTTGGATTTCCGTTTTTATCAGTAAGTACAAGTAGCCGATAGGAACCATTCAGAGGTTGACTCGTGTCAGCCTGTCCTACACTGAAGGTTAAGGGTGGTAAAAAAGGGTTGAGAATTTTCGAAGCAACGAGTTCCAGCGTTTCCGGATCGAAGAGTAAGACGTGGGCATTGTCGGTTTTTATGATTCCACCGCCTACTCCTGGCGCAGAGAGGATCACTCCGCTGA
>JACNKY010000215.1 GCA_014381795.1 Pseudomonadota bacterium
GCCGGGTTTCCCGGTGGAAGAGTCGGTCGGTGCCGACGCTCAATCGTGAGTTTGTGATTTATTAGACTTATATCCAGGCGCGTAGCTCAGTGGGAGAGCACTACCTCGACACGGTAGGGGTCGGCGGTTCAATCCCGCCCGCGCCTACCAACAAATTATTAAACAAGAGAGAAAGCTCATAGGAATTCGCAGATCAAGGCCAACGGCAAAAAGTGATGATTCAGCACGGATCAATGATAAAATCCGAGTGAGTCAGGTACGGCTTATCGATGGAGAAGGAGAACAAGTTGGTATTATCTCGACCGATGATGCGCTGGAGATGGCGAAAACTGCCAAATTAGATTTAGTGGAAGTATCTCCAAAAGCCAAACCACCTGTGTGCCGCTTGATGGATTATGGAAAATTCAAATATCAGCAAAGCAAGCGTAGCCATGTAGCGAAGCAGAATCAAAAAGTAGTTCATCTAAAAGAAGTGAAGATGAAGCCGAAGATTGAGGAACACGATTTTCAATTTAAGCTTCGTAATGCCTTACGCTTTCTTGAAGACGGAGATAAAGTAAAAGTCGGTGTCAGATTTATGGGGCGTCAGATTGCTCATAAAGATTTAGGAGTGGAATTATTGGAAAAATTCCAAACAGAAATTGGCGAAGACGGTTCTATAGAACAACCGATTCGCAGTGAAGGCCGTTCGATGCATATGATCATCGCTCCACCTAAAAAAAGAAAATAGGAAATACCATGAAAATGAAAACCCATCGCGGAGCTGCAAAGCGTTTTAAGAAAACGGGTGGCGGCGGTTATAAACGGAAACGTGCTTATCTTCGTCACGGAATGCGCAAACGCAGTCAGGATGTGAAACGCGGATTACGTCGAAAAACAATGGTGTCCAAGGCAGACAGTAAGTCTGTTGATTTGATGCTACCAAACGGATAAACTGAGATTAAATTGTTATGAGAGTCAAAAGAGCGGTACACGCCCGTAAGCGTAAGAATTCTCTTTTTAAGGCAGCCAAAGGTTATCGTGGAGGGCGGAGTCGCCTTTTACGTACAGTCAAAGACGCGGTTGACCGTTCAAGAGAGTATAGCTATCGTGACAGAAAAGTCAAAAAACGTGACTTTCGGCGTCTTTGGATAGTGCGTATAAATGCTGCTGTCCGCGAACATGGAATGAACTACAGCCAGTTCATCTGTGCATTAAAAGCTGCGGATATAGCAATGGACCGTAAAACACTGGCCTATTTAGCTATGGAAGAACCTACATTGTTTGCACAGGTAGCAGAAGAAGCCAAAACAAAATTGGCTGCATAAATTATTGAGCGTATCTTTTAAAGGTGCGCTTTAGACCCTTCTATTTCCCCTTCTTCATTTCATCAACAAATACATTGCGGACGTTTTCGGTTATTGACTTAAGCCACAGTTTCCCTGCTTGTTTTCCTGGCTGCGATAAACTTTGAATTAGTTTCGTGTAGGCCGTTTTCCCTTGAGCCTGTTGTTCTCCAATGTTGTCTGTCAACAAATTTGGAACTGTCAGTTCAAAATGAGCAGGTTCAACAAGTTGTTTTTGAATGTTAGACCAACGTCCGAGCAAATGTATTTGTTCAGCGAATTCATTTTTTGAGACAGAATTTGTCTTTATGGTCAGGCTGTGAGAATTAGCTATGGCATCCATAAAACGTTGTAACTGCGAGAGCCGTTCCTGATGGTTTGATTTAACTATCCGTAAGCCGGATTCATAAATAAATTTCTGTTGCGGAGTTTGGGCAACGCAAGAAATCCGGATTTGTTGATACCAATGAAAAAGCGATGTTAACTCCGCAAGAACGTTAACCTGTTTCTTGACTATTCCCAAAGCACCTAAAAATATCCGTGGATCGTAATCAATTTTACCTTTTGGTAAAGAGTGTCCAAAATTAAGTCCTGCTGAGAAGGATCCGTTGATCCTTACATCGGCAGCAGTCATTCCGCCAAAATCAGCCTGAATCGGTCCCAAAAGGCTGTTATTACCCCCGATAAAAAGACGTTGCTGATCCAGAAATACTCCGCTACTGGCATCACCAAATAAAGACGCAGTTGCTTTGTCACCTCTGATACTAAAATTAAAATGAATGGTGCCGCTGCCAACTTCGCTAAAATAACCTGGCTCCGGACCTGTTCCTCCTGCCAACAGCACATCACAGAAATTTATATTACTACCCAGAGTTGTCCATGGAAAGAGGACTGTCATTTTAGTGTCAGTATGCTGGGCAGAGGAAGCATCTTCCTCATAGAGTGTCCCTTTGCGGATACGGAAGCCGTACCCGGTGCTGAAATCATTGACCATTGTTTCTTTTCCTAAAAGAACTGCCTGTTCGGCAACTCCTGAGCCAAGAATGGATCCTGGTCCTACAACAGTATCTTTCAAAGTTACAGCACCTAAACTTCCCACAACAACGTTTTCTCCAATCCAGCTATTATCTAGAGTCGCTGGACCGGACATGCCAATGTTTGCTCCTGCATGAATTTCTGTTTTGCTACCGTTGATCCGGACAAAAGGTTGCAACGTTGAGCCGGCAGAAATCTTTTCAGCTGCTACCTCACGACCTATTCTGACAGAACTTAAATCCGGAAGTATTACTCCCTGCTCCTGTAATTTACGAAGTTGATCAGGAGAATAATATGAGTTTTCGTTTTCAATCATAGAAGAGTTTATTGTTTTAATAAGCTACTGATTTCCGTATTTGAAATTCCAAAAAATAAAGTAAGATCATCTTTTCTCGGTCTTGTATAAATTAATCTCGCAAATTTTTTGCACTAGGTGATCGAAATCCTGAATCTCAGGTTTAGCATGAACCTCCCAGCCATAACTTAGTACAGCAGTAGCAGTGACATCTCCAAGACAGGCAATTTTAGGTGTAGTTGTTAAACTTTGCCAAAATCCTGCTGGTATTACTTGCTGAAAGTTTTGGACTGCAGACGGACTTGCAAAAAGGATCCAATCTAATTTATTATGTTCCAGTTCTTTCAGCAGAAAAGTATAGTCACTTTCAGCAGGAACATTTCTGTAAACAGGTGTTGAGACAACTTGAGCACCGTGCTTTCCCAAGGCATTTGCCAGGAATTCCCTTGGAGATTCAGCCTGAATCAGCCAACACTTTTTGTGGTTTAAATCGTATTGTTTAAAAGCCGCAAGCAGTCCTTCACTTTGAAAATGCTCCGGAACAAGCTCCGGAATTATCTCGTTTTCTGCAAGAGTCGATGCCGTTGCCTGTCCTACACATGCAATCTTGAGAGTCGAAAATATTAATTTTGGAGACAGTCCTGAGACTTTCAGACGTGACAAACTGTGTCTGACGCCGTTACTGCTGGTAAAAACTACCCAATCAATTTTTGATGCCTCCTGTACAGTTTTGTCAAATAACGCCCATGATGTTGGAGGCGTGATCATGGTCATGGGCATCCTGACTACAGATGCTCCCTGAATTTTAAGCATTTCTGAAAGGGAGGATCCTGGAGTGTCCTGTCTAGTAACCAAAATGCGAAGCCCGGCCAGCGGAATTGTTTCGGTTGGCAGGTCGGAGACTGAGATCATAGTAACTATGAGTGGTAGTAACGGCTTTTATTCAAAGCCCTTCAACAGCTTGCCGATATGCTTTCCGGAATCCACGAGTCTGTAATTCTTCGGCAGTTAAATTGTAATAGGTTGACATCTCTTCCAACAGAGCGTAATAATCCATTCTCTCCGGAACAGGAACCTGATGATTTATTTCGTGCAATTTCAACAGTAAATGATCATAGTGCAACTTGGTCTTCTTCTGCGGATGGCTCATTTCTTTCAATCTGCCTGCAAAAAAATATAACGCGAACCGTTTGCAGTTGTAATCAGCAGCAAGATCCCTTTTTCCGGATCCATTTCACTGACAAGTTCTTTAAATATGCTGAGACTAACAATTCCCTGTCTTTCCACTTCCTGGACAATCATTCCCGGAAGCAATCCTGTTTTCTCAGCAGGGCTTCCCGTTTTGACTGCTACAATCACAATCCCGATTCCAGGTTCTATCCCGAGTTGTTTTGCAGTTTCGTCGGTAAGTTCTTCAACAACCATTCCCAGCATCTCCACCTGTTCAATCTCTGGTATTGGCTGAGGAGCAACTTTAACTTGAGAAAGTTTCCTGGGTCGTTCATCCAGCTTAAGATTTATGAGAATTGTTTTTCCTGCTCTGATAAGCTCCATTTCGATTTCAGCGAACGCACCTGCATTTGCAATTTCGTTACGGAGATGGTTACTGTCCCGGATGAATTTGTCATTGATGCGAATCACCACATCGCCTTTAAGCATACCTGCTTTTTGAGCAGGTGTACCCTGCATAACACCAGTAATTAAACTGCCTTTGGTGTTTTCCAGTTGAAATGCTTTGGCCAGATCCTGACTCACATCTTGTATTCCTACCCCAAGCCAGCCTCTTGAAACAGTACCTTTATCTATCAAATCCCACATGATTTTACGAGCCATGTTAATAGGCACAGCAAAGCCAATTCCCTGATAACCGCCACTTCTGGTAAAAATCGCGCTGTTCACACCAACAATTTCTCCACGCAGACTGACCAAAGGACCTCCGCTGTTGCCAGGATTAATCGCTGCATCAGTTTGAATAAAATTTTCATATTCATTTATCCCTACATTTGAACGGCCCTTTGCACTGACAATTCCGGATGTCACAGTTTGGATCAGTCCAAATGGATTACCTACTGCAATAACATCTTCTCCAACCAGGATTTCGTCTGAGTTACCCATCGGCAAAACCGGCAGACCATTTCCTTCTATTTTAACCACAGCAATATCAGTCTCTGGATCAGTACCTACAAGTTTTGCTTCTTTTTCAGTTCCGTCATAAAGTACAACTAAAATTCTGTCTGCCTCACGTACTACATGATGGTTCGTCAAAATGTAGCCTCTGCTGTCGATAATAGAACCGGAACCCATGCCTTCCTGCCGGAATTCACGATTTGGCTTTTGACGGTTTTTAGGCGGTTGGTTTTTAGGCGGTCGTAGTTCAGGGAAAAACCGACGGAAGAACTCCTCATTATAAGGGGCCCTTGGATTTGTTAGAGATTGTCCTTCGGGATTACGCATAATTTTTTCGACCTTGATATGGACAACTGCTTTCTGGACATTTTGCACCAAGATCGCACGTGTTTTTGAACTACGCAGCATTTGCTCCAAATCATCAGAATTCTGCGCGACTGCAGGTGCAGTCCAAAATAAAACAGTAAAAAATAACAGCGCGAGTATTCTAAATTCTAATAGCATTTTTGTGTTCCTTGTTGATATAAATTATTTTAACGTCTTTTAATAGCTTTTATCATATCCTGCTTTATATGTATCTTCCATTGATTTTTTTCTTTAAAATAACTGTTAAAATAATAAATATGTTTTTTTTGCTGGACTTATATCTATCTATGGCTAAATTAGTATTATCTTATTGGAAAGCAGAAAATAATTCAGGCGGATCACGGAGCATTTCTGGGACAACCTTCATTAATCATTTAAAAGAGGAATTATGAGTACAATACCTAAAAACAATCTTTATACTAGAGACCACGAGTGGGTAAGAATTGAAGGCAACAAAGCAGAGGTCGGAATCACTGATCATGCTCAAATAGCACTGGGTGATATCGTTTTTGTTGAATTGCCTGACACTGAAGACGAAATTGATGCCGGAGATGAGTTTGGTTCAATTGAATCGGTGAAAGCAGTAACCTCGCTTTTTATGCCGATGAGTGGACGCGTCATTGCAGTCAACACCGAGTTGAAGGACAGTCCTGAAATAATCAATGAGGAGTGTTATGACGATGGTTGGGTAATTCGCCTGGAACTGTCTAATCTGGAAGAGTCCACAGAACTGTTATCCTCTGAAGAGTATAAAGAATTCTTGTTGGACGAAGAGGCATAAACTCTACTGCATTATAATTTCAGACAGTTGATGGGAAAAAAACGTAAAAACGTCTTATTAATTACGGCAGATCAATGGCGTGGTGATACTCTGGGATGTATGAATCACCACTTGGTACAGACTCCGCATCTGGATCAACTTGCAGCAGATGGGGTACTGTTCCGCAAACACTATACTCAGACTGTTCCATGTGGACCGGCGCGTGCTTCGTTATACACAGGGCTGTACGCAATGAATCACCGTTCCGTAAATAATGGAACCCCTTTGAATGCGCGCTTAACAAATATCGCTGTAGAAGCAAGAAAATCAGGATATGATCCAACCATTTTTGGTTACACAGACACTTCCCAAGACCCACGTGAATTCCAGCAGCAAGATCCGTTACTGACCACATATGAAGGACTTTTGCCGGGAATGAGTAGCGGAGTTACTTTAACCGATAATCAACGACCTTGGATTGCAGAGTTAAAATCAAGGGGCTATGATCCATCGTTGAACAAGCATAAAGTTTACGATCCTGTCCCAAACTATCCCGGTGCAGAAAAACGCGGAGTTACTTTCCCACCTCCAGTATATACTGCTGAAGACAGTAGCACCGCTTTTCTGACCGATGAACTTCTCAAGTGGCTAAGTGTACGAGAATATGAAAAATGGTTTGTGCATTTGTCTTATTTGCGTCCGCATCCTCCTTGGATTGCACCAGAACCTTATAATTCAATGTATGATTCTGCGGATGTCTCCAAACCGTTCAGGATGAAGAGTTTGGAGCAGGAAGGTGAACAGCATCCACTCCTCAAAATGCTTCTTTCAAAAATTCCCGGCAAAAAGTTTTTTACAGATACGTATGAGGGACTTGCCGCAGAAACAAGTGAAAAGGATATTTTACAGGCACGTGCCACCTATTACGGATTAATGACGGAAATTGATCATCATTTAGGAAGATTGATTTCGTATTTAAAAAATACCGGACAATATGAAACCACACTGATTGTTTTTACAAGTGATCACGGAGAACAACTCGGAGATCACCATTTATTTGGAAAAACAGGATATTTTGACGCATCTTATGCAATTCCACTGATTATCCGGAATCCAGAAATTACTACCCCTACATCCTTAAATTCCAATGCTGCTGATAATCAGGTAGAAGTATTCACTGAAGCAATTGATGTGATGCCCACTATTCTGGATTGGCTGGATTTAGAAATTCCGGAAGAATTAGATGGTTGTTCACTCCTGCCTTTGCTGAATGGTAATGTTCCGGATAACTGGAGAAAGGAGGCACATTGGGAATATGATTTTCGGGAAATCGGTTCGTATCAACCGATGATTGAACAACAATTCGGCCTGTCTCCTGATCAATGTTCGTTAACAGTTATTCGTGATGAACGCTATAAATATGTCCACATGACTGCCCTCCCGCCGCTCTTGTTTGATTTACAGGAAGATCCTCAAGAATTTATAAATCGTGCCGAAGATCCGGATTACAGGCATCTTGTCCTGGAATACTCCCAAAAAATGCTCTCCTGGTCAATGCTTCACCGGGACCGTACACTGGTTAATATTAATCTGGAATCCGGCAAGCTGATTCATTGGAAAGGTCAAAGGATATTAACTAAACCCGAAGCATGACGTGACTGAATGTCACAGCAAAAAAGGCCTGCAGCTAAAAATCTTTTCCTCAATCCACAAAAACTACTGTATAGTCTAAGTACTAAAAATAAAATTTCAAATAAATGTCGAGGATTTTAAGGCTGAAAATTCTGACATGAACACGCCCTGGAGATATATGCTCTGTTCAATAGTCCGTGAAGTAATAGATATTGAAGCTCTACGACTTCGTGCACAACATTCTCAGGCAGGAGCAGTTTTAATTTTTTGTGGAGATATCCGCAATCACAGTCAGCAACAGCAGGTATCATATCTGGAATATGAAGCTCATGAAAGCATGGCACTGAAACAGATTTCTCAGGTTGTTGAAGAAGCTCAGAAAAAATGGCAGCTTCACACAGTTGAAGTTATTCACCGTCTAGGAAAACTTGCAGTGAAAGATTGCTCAATTGCCATTGCTGTTTCAACTTCACATCGTGGCGATGCCTATGAAGCAAGTCGTTACATCATTGACACCATTAAACATGCTGTTCCTATTTGGAAAAAAGAACATTTTGTTGATGCTCCTGCCATGTGGAGTAAAGGCTGTGAAGCGTCAAGTGTAGTCGAAGAAAGTGCTGAAACTCCTGCCGTTGTGGAAAAAGAGGTTATCGAATGCCATTAGAAATTATCCGTCAAGACAAGTCAAAACACCCCTTCATGAGGGGCATGCTGGCCCACAAGTTGATACAGAGAGGTCTGTCTTTTGATCAGGCTTACCAAATATCAAAAGATGCGAGGTCTTTTTTTCAAGAGCAAGCTGAAGTCAGTTCCGATTCTTTAATGCAGGCAGTTGACGAACTGATAGTTAACCGTTACGGTAAAGAACTTCTGAAGGGGTTGACCCTGGATCTGTTTCCCACCGGCAAACAAATCTGTGTTTTTAGACGAAACGCAACCGCTCCATTTTCAAAAGGATTATTAACACAATCCATTACTGCTTCAGGATTAAAACCGGAAGAAGCATTCCAAATTGCTTTTGATTTGGAAGCAAAATTGATGAAAAAAAGTATCCTGCGTATCAGCAAAAAGAAATTGTTTGATGAAGTTTATGCGACTATTAAGAATAAACATAATCCACATATTGCAGGCTTGTACAAATTAGCCAGCCGACTTGATGAATTGGATCGCCCCGTGATAATTTACCTTGGCGGTGCTTCAGGTACAGGAAAGTCGGTCATGTCTACTTTTTTAGCAGGCAGACTTGGCATCAACAAGATTACAGGTACAGACACTATCAGGGAGATTATGCGGCTGGTCTTTAAAAGAAATCTATTGCCTTCCCTCCATAACTCCTCCAGCAAAGCCGGAACTGGGATGCCCAAAAATCTTGGTAAAAATGACCGTTTAATCAGTGGATTTTGTCTACAGGCTCAGCAGGTAAGTGTTGGAGTGAAGGCTGTTGTTGATCGTGCTATCAAAGAAAAGACAAGTATAATTATTGAAGGTATACATTTGCTACCGAATATGGAACATGCGATTAAAGAAGGTTGCAAACGGGCCTACCATATTCCCATTACACTTTCGCTGATGAACGAAAAACATCACAGAGATAGATTTTTAGAACGTGGAAAAGGCAACGAATTAAGGAAAAAAGAAGTCTATCTGCGTAGCTTTGAAAATATTAGAGCTATTCATGAGTTTTTTAATTTGGAGAGTGAAGATAATGAGATTGAAGTTGTTGACAATGAAGATTTTGATGAAACAACTAATACTCTGATGCAATTAATTATTAACACTCTGCAGGAACAGGTTAAATCAACTAAATCATCTAAATCCTGATTTTTTCGTGCAAAGAATTCCTCGACTGCTGATTATTATAGACGGCATGGGAGATCGTCCAATTGTTGAGTTGTGCGATAAAACTCCATTGCAGGCAGCAAATGTTCCTGTGCTGGACAGCTTGACTAGAGAAGGTCAATGCGGTGTTGCCGATCCAGTCAAGCGTGGGATTGTAGCGACAACTGTTTTAGGCACATTGGCAATCCTCGGTTATGATCCGCTCAAACATTCAATTGCACGTGGGGTGATTGAGGCACACGGAAGCGGAATGAAAATTATGCCTGGTGATATCGCGTTTCGCGGAAATTGGGCGACCCTCGATGATGCGGGGAAGATCGTTGATCGTCGTGCTGGACGTATTCGTGAGGGCACAAAAGAACTAGCTTCCAGTCTCAGTGGGATTAAGATTGAGGACGCCTCTGTGGAAGTTGGTGCCGGAACTGAACATAGAATTGCAGTGGTTGTCCGTGGTGCTGGATTAGAAGATTCTCTCATCGGCAGCGATCCCGGGGATCATTTCCATTCCGGAATTAAACCTCGTCTACCGGTCGCACTGAAACAAACTGATAAAAAAAGTATCCGGACTGCAAAAATTTTAAAGCTCTTTGAACAGGAAGCCAGCAAGATTTTAACACTGCATCCAGTGAATCTTGAGCGAGTCTCAAAAGGACTTTTTGCAGCAAATGCGATTTTAACCAGAGAACCGGGGCAGGTACATGCATTTCCAAAATTAAAACGCCCCTCAGGATTTGGTTTGACTGGAGTTTGTATCAGCGGAGACGACACTCTTTCCGGAATTTCACGTGTAACAGGCTTGGATGTTTGTAAAACTCGGGCCATGACCGCAAATCTGGATACAGATTTAAAAGAGAAATTTCTGCTTGCAGGAAAAATGCTGTCAAAATACGGAGTCGTTGTCCTACACATAAAAGGCTGCGACATTGCTGCACACAACAGGGAAGCAGTAAAGAAGAAGGAATTTCTCGAAAAAATTGATGTTGAACTGGGACGTTTTTTAAAAATGTGGAAAACTAAATTGCGGATTGCCGTCACTGCAGACCATGCGACCTGGAGTAAAGAAGGAGTACACGTTGATGATCCTGTACCGGTCCTGCTGCATGGACAGGGGATTTCAGCAGATTCAGTAATGGGTTTTGATGAATTTCAAGCTTCTGCAGGAGAATTAGGCTTATTCCGGTTGCATAAATTATGGGAAAAGTTTTTTGCCTGATTTCAATTGCAAAAAGATCTGGAGAGCAAAGCGGATAAAAATAATCTCGGATATCCTGTTCCAGCTTTAAAATATTAAGAAAGCAAAACACAATTAAACAGACAACCGGCGAGTCTATTAAACAGTATTGTTTGTTCATCATTTTAATGACAGCAATCAGCTAAACTACAATTATTCATGAGTGCAATCAGCTTCGATCCTGACAGTTCCTGGCAATCGTCATTCAGCTTTGAACATGTCAAGTGTCTCATAGTCTGCAGAGGACCGGTCCGTCTCGAAACTATGACAGTCTTTGAAGAACTTGGAGCAAGCTTCGGCATGCTGCTTTCTGAAAAAGACAGCATAGTATATCCGCAAACGTTAGCACCGGAATTACGCGCGCTCAATAACCGTAGTGAACAGGTGCATCATGTCCCGGATTATATGGGTGCAAGCAAAGAGGAGCATATCCAGCGTATCGAGCAGATAATCAAAATTTGTCATGAACATGCTTACACTCATTTATTTGCCGGATATGGTTTTATGGCGGAGGATGCTGAATTTGCCTCACGGATTGAAAACGCGGATATCAGTTTCGTTGGCCCGAACTCAAAGGTAATTCAGCAGGCAGGCTCAAAAGACGAAGCAAAGGAACTCGCACGCTCCCTCAAGGTCTCTGTTACACCGGGAGAAGACCGCATTGCAGCAATTACTTTATTAAAAAAAGCCGGTGACTCTCCCGCTGAATATTTCCAAAAACTAGTTAAAAAACATAAATTAAGCCTCCCTCAAAACTGGCAAACCGGCAAACCCATTGATCTGGCAATTGCGGTTTTGCAGGCTTCTTACGAGAAGCAGGTTGATTTGTTTACTATTTCAGAATTACAGCAGGAAACTGTCCTCCAGGTTGAAACACTGTGGCAGGAAAATCCGGGTAAGCGTATTCGGCTTAAACATGTCGGCGGCGGCGGCGGAAAAGGACAAAGGGTAATTACTTCTGTTGATGAAGTACAGGAAGCCGTGATGTCCGTTTTGATTGAATCAAAAGCAACCGGAGTAGGCGACAACAAGAATTTTCTCATTGAATTGAATATTGAAAATACCCGCCACAATGAAATTCAACTGCTCGGCAACGGTGAGTGGTGTATCGAACTGGGAGGACGTGATTGCTCTCTTCAAATGCACGAGCAAAAATTGTTGGAAGTTTCTCTGACTGAAGAAATGCTGTCAGCCGCAGCCGGAGAATATGAAGCCGCAGGCAAAAAAGTGCAGGCTGAAGTCCTGCGTACTGATGCAAAAATATTAAAATCAATGTGTAAACAGGCTGAGGAATTCGGCAAAGCACTGCGTCTCGATTCTGTTTCAACTTTTGAATGTATAGTCGAGCAGGATGTTCATTATTTTATGGAAGTTAATACAAGGATTCAGGTTGAACATCGTGTCACAGAAATGGTGTATCGCCTGAGGTTTACAAATCCTGACGATCCTGAAGACACATTCACGGTAGATTCTCTTGTGGCTGCCATGCTGTTGATAAACTGTTACGGCAAGATGCTCATCTGTCCGGAACGTTTGCCGCGTTACGTTTCTGGAATTGAAGCCCGGCTGAATTCCACAAATCCCGCGTTAAAACCGCATGCCGGCGGAATAGTCCGTGCCTGGTCTGCACCTGGTGAACACGAGATTCGTGATGACCAGGGAATTGGAATCAGCAATCCTGACACAGGACTTTTGCAACTCTACAACCTTGCCGGAGCCTATGATTCCAATGTTGCACTTTCCATCACACATGGAGTTTCACGTAGGGAAAGTTTTGAAAAACTGGCAGAAATTTTACGTTGTATGGAGGTGCGCGGTCATGATTTGCATTTAAACGTGGATTTTCATTACGGATTACTGCATTGGCTACTTGGCAACGATCCCATGCTTAAACCCAACACGCGTTTTGTCTCATTATATCTGGCACTAGCAGGAAAAATAAAACGTATCTGCGATCAGGTAAACCTCGAAGTCGCCTGGAAAATTCAACTTGAAAACGTTCAAAAAAAATATGGTAGGGAAGGCCTCATTATTTGTGAGCAAAAATTAACCTTGCTAGTAAGACCTTTGAAAAAGTTACTCAGCAGGACTCATTTGCTGATGGGCTGGTTGGCGTTTCAAAAATCAAAAAACAATAACCATTCTGCAAAACAGAATCCTGTATTGATTTTGAAAGATCTCTATCATTTTTTAAGATTGGACCAGCATCCCGGAATTCCTCCAAGCGAACAGATTTGGGTCAACGATCAGAAATTATTGGAAAGCGCGGCAGACTTTTATAGTGATTTGACTCACAAATATGGTCAGTCAGATATGTCTTGGCCCGAATTAACAGCATTGCTAAATACTAAAAAACCTCCTGCACCTTTTTTGCTGGACGAAAATTCTAAATTCTGGGAGAGAATTGTCGCTGCTCACAAAGGCCATCAAGTTGCTTTGGAGTTATTACGGCTTCCTGAGATTATCGCAGAAAAAGCCGGATATTTTGAATTCAGCGGAAATGATAAGTTGGAGGTGGAAATTCCACAAGAATTTAGTGATCCGGAGTTGGCAGAAGAATTGATAGCTGAGCTAGCCCCACAGGTCCAGGCGA
>JACNKY010000150.1 GCA_014381795.1 Pseudomonadota bacterium
CTTTATCTGTCGTCTCTTTGGATGATAGTTGCCTGTGAAACCACAAAATCTTCCTCTTTTTATGTAAAAGCTAGAAATTCTGAAGAACTAAAGATTCATGCTTTTGAGCGTTGCGGGAGAAAGTACAAGGTACTTGCTTATGAGGATGACACTGTACGCATAGAGTGTTTGGGGAAAAAGAATTAAGCGGGAATGATCAAATTATTTACTAATAATGTCCCTTACCATAAAATAGCCTATTGGTATGATCCACAAAATATTCAAAATCGCAATAATCGTTGCTATAACATTACCATTCATTGTTAACCCTCCTTTTTTGAAAAACCTATAACTTTTAAAAATACTTTATCTCAGACTCTTTAAGTTTGTCTGGGCATTCCTACGTAAATTTTTTTCTACGCGAAGTAGAAAAGAAGCGTAAAAGTAGCGGGTTTATACACAAATGGCAAGTTAATGCTCTTTCTCATTGAAATAAATACGTGGAAGGCGCTCATTCAGGTTGGTCAATATTTCATAAGGAATGGTATCCGCCAAGGAAGATATTTCTTCAATCGTGATGAACTGGTCTTGTTGTTGACCGATTAAAACAACTTCGTCTCCAATATTAATTGTATCATTTTCACAATTAACCATAAACTGATCCATACAGACTCTACCTGCAATGGACCTACGTTTTCCGTTTATCAGCACCTCTCCACAATTTGAAAGCTGCCGCCGATAACCATCACCATAACCCAGCGGAACTGTGGAAATTTGAGAGGGCTTTTCTGAAGTCCAGCTTGAACCGTAACTTACTGAGAATCCCTCAGGTATAGATTTATGGAAAGCAACTTGGGATTTCAACTGTAAAGCAGGTCGTACATCCAGTACATGTGGACTTGAAGTATCAGGATATACTCCATACAGCAAAATTCCCGGCCGTATCAGATCAAGATGTGTTTCTGGAAAATAAAGCACGCCTCCTGAGTTTGCAAGATGCCGAAGAGGAATCTCTACCCCAAGACGTTCAAAAACTGAAACTGCTGAGAAAAAACTTTCAACCTGTTTTAAGGTAAATGGGTTTTTAGGATCATCCGCGCAGGCCAAATGTGAACATACACCTTTTATGGTGATGTGTTCCGCGCGCACCGCTTCTTCAATAAAACTTGCTGAATCAGCGGTATTAATTCCTACCCGACCCATTCCGCTATCAAGCTTAAGATGTACTATCGCCTGTTGTGAGCCTGATTTGCAAATTGATTCTGTAACTCGCAAAACTTCCGGAGATGAAACAAAAAATTCTAAATTCCATTCCAGATATTGTATAATCTGTTGGGGTAGCACCCCTCCAAAAACAACAATCGGCAGACTTATTCCTGACTCGCGTAAGCGAATCCCTTCTTCCAGTAAAGCTACGCCAAGACAATTCACACCCAACTTTTCATAAAGTTGAGCAACCTTCAACATACCATGCCCATATGCGTTTGACTTGACCACAGCCATCACCGGTCTATTGTCAGTATGTTTCTGGATCAGATCCAGATTATATCTTAAATTGTTTAGATCAACTTCAATGAAGGAAGGCCTCATTTAAAATGCAGATTTGAGGTTCAAGAGTGGAGGTTCCAGATTTTTGCTTCAAACTAGCTATTACTCTGGGAACTGTAAAAGACAAAAATGGCGCTGCAGAAAAGCTCAAAATTTTCCAATTCACAATCACTACTGATCTTTTCGAGAGTGGAGATCAAATCCTCCATTGCATGCATCTGACGGAAGGCTTCATAAAAGCGGATTCGAATTTGATGATCAACAAATAAGGGCACGAGTTCATTGATGATTACAGGCAGTCCCCCCGGTTCTTCTCCAAGACGTTTCAAAAAGTGACTAAAAAAGTTTTGAATATATACCTGTAGTTTTCGTTTATCTTCTTTTAGTTTTTCACGCGGTAGATATTCCATAGAAGCCGTTTTAAGTTTGCCTTCTCTGACGGTTGAAGTTTCATTTTTTCCTGCTGAAGAAACCTGCTGAGAAGAAGAAAGTTTTCGTTTACTGTGTGCAGAAATGTTAAGCGGATACTCAAGTGTATAGGTTGAGTTTTTCTCAATTTGCTGAAAAAGGTTTTGAGTATTGATGGGATCCAATTGTATCCGTTCTGTGTCTGCAGCAAGGATTCCCACCATAAACGGATTTTTAAGGTTACTGTAAACATCATAAGTTTCTGCGCCAAAATCATAAGGACGCGCCTGAGTACCTTTGGTGTTATGAGATGTTTGCTTTAAGATCAAGGGTTGAAGTACTAAAGTCTCCACAGATTCATCTGGCTCTGCATTTTTTTGTTTTACCAAAATCTCTTCCTCCATTTGCTTTACTTCACTCTTCATTTGTTTTTTTGCTGAAATCAAAACTATTGACACATTCAGGCAAGATATTTGCTCTTGCTTTTTAAGCTTCCTGAGAGCAGGATTGACTTTGTCGAGCATTAACAAGCACCAACTATACCAACTGATTAAGATATGTTTCAGAGTTTCAAGCAATTAAAGGATTTTTCCAATTTTGTATGCAGCAAATATTTCAGTAGACCTTTCAGGTTAGCGGGAACATTCTTTTTTGTTTTTGCCCTGCTGTTACCCTTAAATTTTGTTTCTGCTCATAAAAGATCATCCTGGAAACCTTTCATTCATTT
>JACNKY010000010.1 GCA_014381795.1 Pseudomonadota bacterium
AATGCGGCCAGTGCCATGAAGAGCGGAATCGGCGGTACTGTCCTGATTGCATCAGTAATCATTTGCAGAACAGAATCAATCCAACCTCCAAAATAACCGGCAATTCCGCCGATCAACAAGGCCAACACAAAAGCAATAAAAACACCCATCGAGCCTACCGCGAGGGAGGTGCAGATAGCGTGCAGTGTGCGTGAATAAATGTCCTTGCCACTTCCGTCTGTACCAAAGAGGTGGATGCCTCCTCTGTCTGTACCAAAAAGGTGTGTCTTAAAAGTTAAAGCCTGAAGATCTACATCAAATATTTCGCCCGGTAAATCCCAACTAAGGTTTATAAAACTATACTCCCAGTCTTCGACGAAAAATTTCAAGTAGTAACGCTTTTCACGGTCAACAGTGATTACCCAACGAAAGTTAGTTTTAATCGAGCGCTCACGGTTCGTTCCATAGATGAATGGGCGGAAGGAAAAACCATTTTCATCCCAGAATTGTGGGATTTGAGGAGGACCATTCTCATACTGTTTGTCACGACCAGCCATTGATGGAGCATACGGTGAAAGGAATGGGGCAAATAGTCCTATCAGGATCATTATTGTCAATACCCATCCGGCAACCATCGCCGTACGGTTGCTCTTAAAGCGTGCCCTAATCAACTGCCCCTGTGAAGCAGTGAAATAGTTTTCTTTCCTTTTTTGATTTGTTTCAGTTTGTTTGGTTTTTTTGAAGAATCCCATATGCTTATCCGATCAGACCCTTTCTGACGCGTGGATCCATCAGAGCAAGCAGGATATCTGTCACGAAGTTCACGAATACAATGCTGGCGGTCAGTAGGAAAATGATGGCACCTGCAAGCTGTTGATCATTGGAACGTGCCAGCGCCTCAATCAGCAACGCTCCGGCCTCCGTGAGGGTCAGAATCAGTGCGACAACCGGTAGTTCATTAAAAATACGGTTAAGGTCGAATCCAAGTGAGTTGATCACCGGTCCCAGCGAATGCCGGGCTGGGTAACGCCATAGCAAGGTTCTGCCGAAAACGCCACGTGCAGAAGCGGCCGTGACATACAGTTTTCCTATTTCGTCGAGCATCAGTGCCCTCACTGTCTGCATCGCAAATGCTGTCGCAGACCAGCCGAGAATAAAAATAGGCAACCAGGCTCGTGACATAAAATCCATAAATTTTGCGAAAGACCACGCGGCATCACGGAACTCCTTGGAGAAAAGTCCTGTCAAAGAATCTCCAAATAGTACTGTAGAAGTAAGCATAATAATTAACGCCAGGAGAAAATTCGGCAAGGCAAGGCCAAGGTAGCTGATAAAACGGAGTGCGTTGTTAGCAAATTTATTTCTGGTAGAAGCTGAATAAATACCAACTGGAATGGCAATGATGTAGGAAACAATCAAAGCAGAAAGCGCAATTCCGAGACTGATCCAAAATTTATCACTCAGTAACTGATTGATATTAAGGCGGAGAATGCAACTGTCACCAAATTCACCCTTGAAAAACACTTTGCCAACCCAAGTACCCCAGCGTATGACAAAAGGTTTGTCCAGTCCGAGACGACGTTCTTCAGCCTGAATGTCCTCAATCGTGATTGTTTGTCCCTGTGTATTTTTGAAGGCAATATAACGTTCAGCACAGTTTCCAGGCACCATTTCCATCAACGAAAACACAATCAGCGAGACTGCAAACAAAGTGAACAGTGACATCACTGCCCGCATGAAGGTGAATTGTAGAAACTTTAGCATGAAAAATTTCGAACGGATAAAAAAAGGCCGGACGATTGACTCTGCCCGGCCTTTTCAGTTCAAGTATTGTCAAACGTTACTCGTCCAGGTACCACTGTGTTCCGCGATATGGATAAGTCCGGTAATACTCATAGGAGTGCGTCTTGAACTCTGTGAAGTTCTTGAGCGCATTGCGATGATAAATTGGGGCTGGTGCCTGAGCAATTCCAATGAAGAGGAGATTCTCCACCAAGTTATCGACCATACGGGCACCAAGTTTTTTGAACCTTGGCGAACCAATGCTGGTGGACTGGAACTCGTTGACATCCTCAATCAACTGCATGGCATAAGCCGGAGGCTTAACACCTTTGGTTCCTTTTGAATCCACATACTCTGCCCAAAGCATTCCGGTACGGTGACCGAAATAGTTTTCAAACGGTGGAACCCAAAGCTCATTGTTACCTAACACGATGGCCAACGGCTGTCCTTTGCGCCACATGCCAACATCAAGCTGGTTTGAAGATTGTGCAGAACGATACTCGTCCGGAGTGACTTCTTTCACAGTAGTTTTAATTCCCACTTCAGACCAGTTTTGGCCAACCATTTCGACTACTTGTCCGGCGATCCCTTGTGTGGAAAACTGCATATTGATTACCAGTTTTTTACCATTGGGGAGCTCACGAAAACCATCACCATCGGTGTCTTTCATACCAATCTCGTCAAGCAGCCTGTTCGCCATGCCAGGATCATACTGGATCATGTAGGTTTCCCACTTCTTGCCTACAAAACCAGGAGTCGGTGAAAAAGCAAGGTACTGCTTGGGGGTTCCTTGACCAAAGAAAGCAACTTCGTTGATCTCTTCACGGTTCATTGCGACGGACATTGCTTGACGGAAACGTAAATCACCA
>JACNKY010000134.1 GCA_014381795.1 Pseudomonadota bacterium
TGTAAAAGTCAGGGTTCCAGGGTTGACTGTTCCTTCTGCGGTATTACTGCTTGAAACTGCTACTGTAACATCTGTATCATCGTCCAGGTTGTGCAGTGCCACTGCTGCAGTTTCATCCATATCTAAATCTAACGTTCCACCCAGACGTACCTCTGAAATCTGTACTTCATTCCATCCTACGTTACGTGTTGTTTCAAATACCAATTTATAATACTGATATGCAACACTATTACTGAAACTCGTATCTGAATAATTAGTATTACGTCCATTCGGCGGGTTCAAACTATTATTTTCAACTATAGAAACCCAACTACTTCCGTTATTTGATCCATACAGAGAAAATTTGTTTGGATCTCGATCGGGCACATCTTCAGCAGTTGTTAAACCTAAGGTAGTTACAGTAGAAGCTGTACCTGCGTCAATGATTACACCGGTACCTGCACCACCTTGATTATAATACTTAGTTGAGGTGTTTCCATCAAATGCCTTCTCAACACTTTGGTAAGAGGGACTTTGACCACCAAAAATGGTATAAGCACTGCTGTTCAGGTTGTCAGTAATATCATTTGCATATCCTTCTACTGTTACAGTAGCTGACAAACTGATTTCATACTCCTCATGTCCATCTACATCATTATCATCAACTCCGGTGACTGTCACTTGTTGTGTGGTATTATAGTTAGCAGGAGTGAAAGTGAGGGTTGCCGGGCTGACAGTGGCTTCTGCAGTATCGCTGCTGGTGACACTTACAGTTACATTTGCAGAAGGTGCACTTTTCAGTGCGACATTGAATGTTGCAGTAGTACCATCTTCAGACGTGTTTCCTGAAATATTGCTGATGTTGAAAAAATCACTACTAGGTACCGAAGGTAATGCCGGTGTTGAAGGAAAGAGTGAATCATCCTTTAAGGAAACATTGAATGTAGTGGTTGCTCCTCCCTCTTCGGTGTGTCCAGAAGGATCGCTGATGTCAAAAATATCACTAGCAGGAGCTGTTGGAGGTGCGGGAGGTGCAGGCACAAGAGGTGCTGCATTCAGATTAACGTTAAAGGTGGAATTATCACCTGTTTCAGAAGTGTGTCCGGTAGGATTGCTGATGGTGTAGAAAGTACTGGTTGGAGCTAACTTAACTGAAGTCTCAGTCTGGGGCTGAACGTTCAATGTACCTGCGTTGGTGAGAGTCCCTCCAAAAGAAGCATTTCCGTTAATGTCTAATGTAGCTCCACTTTTTACTTCAACATTTCCAAAAATTGCTCCTTCAAAGCCACTCCAGTTTACGAAGGTACCTGCACCGATGATGTAATCGTAACCTGCTGAAAAATCAGATCCACACTCTGTACTTTGACCTTCGCCAAAAGTGCTCTGCTCGGTAAGCGAGCCGTCTGTGGTGGAAACACAGGTAGTTTCTACTCCCTGCAAGATTGTAAACAAAGCTCCGCCAACTAGTACCAAAAGCACAAGCAAAATACGAGGGTTTAGAATTTTATTTACAAATTTCATTAAGTCAGGCTAAATTCCTTTCACATTAAAAATCACGCCATCTAATTCACTATGATGATCTGTGGAAGTTCACTAAAACAGTTTAGCTTCGAGCGAGTTTAATCCATTTTTTATGGTAAATTACTAGTATAGTTAAATTTATTCTTAGTGCTGAAAATACAATACTTTCAATTTCGTATTTTTTTCGACCTTTTATTCTAGCACAGAATTGCTCAAGTCACCAGTCCATTGGCTCAAATCTGCAGACAGACTAGCTCCAAGTGTAATAGTGTCTGAACGTACAATTGAATTATTTTCAACCTGAATAAAAAAGACCGCTTGTGGATTAAGCGCTTCAGTAGTTGAACTATCGTCGTCGTTTTTAAAATTATAAGGCCCGTAAGTCACATCTGCACTTAAACCTGGCCCGGACAAAACAAGTTTAAAATCCTGTACATCTAATTCACTGACATCCTCAACATAAACCAGATAAGTTCCGTTACCTACTTTTTGACTGTCTGTAGCCCAAACCTGCACCTCTGATTCAGCAGAAGTGTTACCATCTTCCAATTGAATTACACTTCCTGTTCCAGAGTATGTTTTATGCGCTGCATTACTGTAGACCCAATAACGGCTTCCACGTTTATAATTATCGAAACTTGCATCTGTGGTTTCTTCATTATAAGTCCAATCCGGGAAATAATATGAGTGCAGATCAGGATCTAGTCCATCAGACCAACTGAGGGTTAAACACATAGTGTTGCTGTCTACACATGCATCGTAATCAATTGTACCTATAGACACTGTTTTTGATTCAGCATTTACTGTAATAACTACTTGAAGTTCATTTGTGCCATGAACCAGTGATATCGCACTGGCTGTTGAAAATAATGTAGAGTATGTTACATAGTCTGTGCCTTCCGATTTAGTCCAATTAGAAAGAGAAATCGGCGGAGTAACGTCGGCAAGATTATTAAGTCCAACCCGCTTAACCTGCATCAGAGAAATCATTTGAGTAACTTTGTCTTTTTGCGCAATGGGGACATTCAGTATAAGTTTCCCACTTGCTTTCGCATAACTAGACGTACCTTCCTGTACTATGCTCATACTATCAACATCAAAACTCAACCAGCCTATTTCAACTGGATTCGGTGTCATTATTACATCCAGAGTTTCTGTCTCGCTACTTACTAAAAAAGCTTCTGTTACTGGGTAAAATCCATCCAATTCAATATTAGCACTGTACGTACTGTAAACAACATTAGTAAACACAACTGTCTTGCCTGCATTGTCTAAAGAGGTGGTAGTAAATGTCTGGTTGTCAATCAGCATTCCAGAATTCGAATTGAGCTTGACCGTTCCGGTGACACCTTCCGCTATCCCAACACTACTTTCACTACTACTGATTGCAATATTAACCGTTGAGTATAAAGTAGTCCAAAATTCAACCTCAATAGTTTTAGCAGTAGTTTCTGAATCAATAGAAAAAATACCGGATTCTCCTAATCCATCTGAGGTATTGTTACCTGCACTTAATTCATTCAGAGAATAAGTGTCACGGTAAAAATATAGACAGAGTTTGACCTGTGTAGCAAGCGGCACCACAAATTGTGCCTCCTTAGTAATTGTGTCAACCAATGCACGGCTGTATTCCATGCTTGAACTTGCAGAACTTGTCTCGCACTGAACGGCTGGAACCAATACAGCTAGAATCGTTTTAGCCTCACTGCTGGTCATACCTGATGCAAGTTTGGAACGTCCTGTATTGCGACTTGAAACATCATCAAGATTAATCTTTAATGAAGCATAACCGTTAGTTTCCGTCTCTATATCCGAACAGGAAACTGCAAGCACTAACAACAGCGAAGTAATAAATAAGGTTTTAAATTTGCAATATTTAATTATCATCTTTTGTTTAATTTAATCACGATTCGTAAATGTTAAGTTCAAGATCAAGGTTTTACTTTTCGCAGCGTCAATCGCACTTTGAGCATTTGCAAGAGTGTTTTCCAGTTCATTTAAACGATCCAGTTGATCCATTACTCCTCCTTCATTGTTATTCTCTTCCTCAAAATTTGAAGTTTCATCATTATTTTTAATGCGTGATTGTATAGAACCCACAGATTCAGACTTTCCGAACTGAACTTGCTGAAAACTTTCTTTACCGTCACCTTTTGCGATTTTATCTCTTTCTTCAGGAGAAACTGTAACAGGTACAGAAGGGCCTAAACCTTCGCGCACATTTGAAACCTCATTCGCCAATACAGGAATTTCATAATCGGGAATTTCTGGCGAAGCCAACGTAACTTCTCCGGACAGTCCAAGTAAATTTGTTGAATCTCCAGTTGTAGCAACAACAAACTCAGTCCCGCGTACTCCTAAAAGTGCCGAAACTGTACGAATATTAAAACGCTTCTTTTTACCACGAAGTTTTGATTTACCGCGTTTAGCTAGTTTACCTTTTAGTTTACTTCCAAGTGTTGCAGCAAGATTATTTGCTTTTCCATTTTTTGAGTTTTTAGCTTCTGCATTCTCAGTAGTGGAATTCTGCGGAAGAGGTTTGATCTTAAAATTCCCTTTTCCGGTCAGCAAAGCAACACTGTTTTCTTCCACAGCAAGGTCGTCCAATTTAAAAAAACTGTTAGAAAACAATTTGACAGTGTTATCCCTGTTTTTCAAATAGAGAGTTATTTGTGTCTTATTTCCGGTTTGTATTCGGTCATTTGCCATGAGGTTATAAGTTTCACCTGCCTTTTTTATAATCCGACTTTTTCCGTCTCTAATCAATTTCACTGTTCCGGAATGGAGTTCTAGTGAATTTTCGACACCAATTGCCGCCGTTTCCAGGAAATATAGACCCAAAAACAGTATCAGCAAAGATTGAAATATATTTTTAACTAAAATCATTTTAATTTTTAATTAACAAGTAATAATTTTTTCTCTTTACCATCTTTAACTCCGTGGTTAAATTATTTTTCACAGTAATTGACTTTTGAAAATGCATTATCATCAAAACCCAAAACTCAAAACATCCAAATATACTGAAATACATACTGATTGTCTATAAATACTTTTGTAGCATCATTAGAATCCTGTTTAATTTGTTTCAAGTCCACTCCTAATATTTTTGAGTTACTGTACGCATATTTAAAATTTAGAGACATTACATCTTTTTTATTCTTCAAAACCAGATTTGACGCTGGATCAACATTTTTATATTGTTGATTCGTGTTTTGATAATTTAGACCAAAAACCCAAGGAGTCCATACAAATGACATCCCCGTATCAAGCAGTGTTGACTGATAATCTTTTTCTGCAGCATTAAATGTTGTTGACTTTGAATCTAAAAGTCCCTGAAAGTTAAAATTTCCCAAACGTGTCTTTGCTCCTAAAGTAGTCTTGGTCATTGTTCCGTCTTCTGAATCAGTTTTTACCTTATTCTGACTATCCAACTGTATTTTAAGAGATAAAGAAAATGTTCTTCCCCAGCTTTTATTTCCACCAACAGAAAGATAAAAAGAGCGAATATCTTCCCTAAATTCTCCTGCATTGTGAGGGTCAGAAGTATTCGCGTCCTTGAGGCTAATCACACTCTGCCCCAAACCTGTGCTGAATTCAAATCCCAAAAGTTTTTTATGGCTATACTCTGAGCCGAACTGCCTAAACAACACTTCATCTCCAACCAGACTACGGTTTTGGTGACGGTCAAATTTAAGGACAGCATTTAACGTAAATGCTGATTCCTTATTTATTGCAAAAGCGTATGCTGCAGACAATAGCAAATCATTTTTAGCTGCGCTTGTTTTTGTTTTACTTTCTTGGACACTGAGAATATTGTCGCTGTTCGTTTGTCCGAACATGACAACACCGTTCAGTGGCGGTGGAGATTTTCTCTTTTTCTCAACAGGTTCATAAATGACAATAAATACCTGTTCACGCTCTCCTTTTTTTGTCTGCACAAAAATCTTAAAAAGGTTCTTACCTTTTTTCAAATAATATGGTATCACATATTCCGACCAGTCTGCGTCCTCTTTCACCATTTGCGCGAAACCGTTAACTTTTACCACTAGCAGTGGGCTGAAAGCACTGACCTGAAAACGAAACCAGCCATCTGCGCTAATTTCCTTTCCCGGAGAGGTCCGGAAAATCAGTATTTCTTCTGGAGACTCTGAACTTTGTTCGATTTCATTCGTTTGAGCTGTTACAGAATTAGTGCCTAGAACAAAAACTAAGACTACAAATATAACAAAGGACCGCAAATGCAAATAGTACATAGCATTACTTAGCGTGCACTAGGATCGGGAAAAAATTTTCTTGTTCGTTCTTTACTAACCGGACGCGTGAAAATCAAATCTACCCGACGATTTGCTTTGCGTGCTTCACGCAGTTCTTTTCCACTTTTACGAACACCGTTTTTATTGAGATATGGTGATTTAGGTTGAGTATCAGCATATCCTGAAATAGCAATGCGTTCTGGATTAAAGCCTACATTTTCCATCATAAGTGTCGCCACATTAGTGGCCCTCATAATGCTCAGTTCCCAGTTGTTTCTATATTTCCCTTTTTTTCCAAGTGGTAAATCATCAGTATGTCCATCCACTCTGATTGCATCTCCTTCTAGTTCATACCTGTTTTTGATTTCATTCAAAAAACTACTGAGTTGTGTCACGACCTCAGGGGATATTTGTGCGCCACCACTTTGAAACAGAAAACCCGAAGGAAGTGAAAGAATACAACGTGATTTGCTGGCATTCAGTTCGAATGTAGAAAAGTTCGTATTTTCACGCAGGAAACGGTTTATGCCACTACAATCTTTCATTTCCTGAGCCCCAATGATTGTATTCACCTGCGTAGTATTCTTTCCAGCTTCACCATTTATGATGGCATCTTCAACCATTTTTAAGACCAGGGTCCTCGTTGCGTAAAAAGGTACTTCTTCCTGTAGAATTTCAAATTCCAATGTTCCTTTTTCTGTGAAAGGAAATATCTCAATTGTATTCCCATCCAAAAAGCGGAAGTCCTCCATATGCTTGGCCGTTCCAGCAAATGTGATTGGAATTTTAGTTTTAATGCCACTGATATGAGAAAGATATGCTGTAACATTTGAAATACCTTTGTAAAGATCACGACGTTCTATTATAAAATTTACTGAAGGTGGTTGTTCATCATCAACAATAACTACAGTCATACTTACAAAATTTCCCCGCTCTACGTCTCCACGAAGTTTTCCTATCTGCACCATAATCTCTTCATCACCCTCAAACAGGTCATCATCAATTACGCACAAAGGAAAAAAAGTTTCAGTATCTCCTGCCTTGATCATCGCAACTTCTGAGCCAAGCATATAATCGAACTCCTGAAGTTCTTCATTCGTACTCGATAAACCTTCTGTTGTACAGAGTTTTGAATCAGTAGGTCCCCTCCTAGCGTTTCCTGCAAAAAAGATTGGTATTTCTAAATCCTCCTCAACTGGATCGTTGATCAACACCTTCACTTTCATGATGCCGGCAGTCTCGACAACTGTTCCCTTGGCAATACTTTGAATCAAAATTTCAATTTTGTAGAGTGAAGTTGGTTTTGGACCAAGCACTGTTTCTAGTTTTTCAGTAAATAGTTCTTTATTTTCAAAAAACAAACCTTTCATGGCATTCAGACTACTGACAATATCATTTGGTAGATGTTCTCCCAAATCAATTATTGTTTCGTCACTGACTAAAAATCCCGTTTTAAGGTCGACTTGCGGTTTGTTAAACAACGATAAGTAAACAAAAAAACAAAAAAGCAGAGTAATTAGGTCTGCAAAAGTCACCATCCACTTAGCTTCTTTACTTTTAGTCTTCTTTTCCCCAAACATATTATCTGCTTATAGAAGCTATTTTAAATATTAGGTTTTCTTTCAACTGGCAGAAGTTAAAACGAACGCTTAAAAAAACCAGTAAATATCATCCGTACTGATCATCAAATGTGAGTCGTTTTTGAGGCAGAAAATTTTGAAGTTCCTGAAGAATTGTATAGGGCGCTTCAAGACGAGCAATTCGATTCACACTTTCAGAAATCATTTCAAGTAAAACTAGATTAGATTCTTTAAGTTGTTTACGTTTTTCAGCAATCGGCAATAAAACCATGTTGGATAAAATCACACCATACAGTGTGGTCAGCATGGCAATAGACATAGCCTGCATAACTGAACGAATACTACCTGTTTCTGCTAACATTAGAACTAGTCCAACAATTGTTCCAACCATCCCGAATGCTGGTGCGGCAGTACCCATAAAATCGTATATTTCTATTTCTTCATCTGCACGCTGTTCATACATTGCTACCTCTGATTTTAATATTTGCTGCAATGACTCTTCTTCTACTTGTTCCCTAACAATCAATCCTTCTATCCAACGACGCATAAACGGATTCTCAAGATTATTGAGATCATCATTAGTAATCCGTTTCCCACTGTAACGCTTTTCAGCAATTATTTTGGATTGATCATAAATTTCCTGAGTGGCTTCTTCCGCGACATCTGCTGCAAAGACCTTGAGAATACTAGCAAAACTTCGTAGAGTCTTTCTGTAAGGAAATGCAATAAAAGTGACCGAAATTGTTCCACCAAAGACAATGAAAAGCGATTTCAGATCAAAAAAACGTAAAATTTGAATCACGAATTTATTTATTGAGTCTGCATTACCAGTACTTTCCAACCAGAGAGCTATATTTGAATATTGTGCGGGCCAAATAATACCGGAGAGGATAAATATCGTACCGGCTATAAAACCAAATAATGTGCCTAATTTGTCTGCGTTTCTTTGTTTCATAACTCCTTTTTATCCCAAATTTTAGCTAGTTCCTGATGTACATGTTTCATAAAAACGTTACGGTGAAGATCCCTTAACTGATCTATTCTAGCCTTGTCTTCCTCATCTTCTTCACGCTGTTTTTCATAGCCCTGCAGTTGTTCCTGATAATACTTTCGAGTTTCTTCAGTATATTCTTTCATTATTTTTTCAGTCACCGAAGAGTCTGCATCAAGTAACAGATACGGAACAGAAACTTTCCCTCCGGTGCTTAATCTGGAACGTTCAAAACGTTCCATCACTCTACCCACAAGTTCTTCATCGATCTCTGTGCTGCCCTGTAGTTCTTCAAATGAAAGACTACGTTCTTTTATTTGATCCATGGACTCCCCTGCACTTTTTGCGAGGTCCGGATTTTTCTTTTCAAGTTCTCCTGTGCTTTCAAGAATATTTTTCCACTGTTCTGCACTTACCTGCCCCGACAGCTCCCCGATGCGTCCCAGACCATCAAAAGAGACAGGTAGTTTTTTTGCAGTTACAGCCAGTTCCTCTGCTAAATTTTCCAAATCGCTTGGTGAAACGCTGACATTCTTCATCGACAGTACCACTGCTAAAGCATCTTCTGCAGGAAGTTCCTTGAGAATACTAGCCATATCACTAGGATCCAACTGACTGAAAACCATGGCTTGCTTAGCAGGTTCGATCTGTTGCAATAGGTTTGCACGAAGTTTTGAAGGCATCTTGCGTACGAAACCAAAATAATCAATTTTTTCATCGTCATCACCTGCTTCAGCCTCATCTTCAGGAAGAGCCAGTTTTTCCTCCTCTTCCTCCTCTTCCGGTGCCATACTTTCTATAGCTGTGGCAACTTTACCCAAAGTCCCCAGCAGTGGATGTTCTTTATCCTCCGTTTCGCGGGTGCTGCGTGAGATAAAGAAAAACAGTGCCAAAGTCAAAAGTAGTAACACTCCGAGTGTACCGATAATGCCCCATTGCGCAGGTGTGATTGCGCCTGTGCCTTCCGGAACATATTCCGGAATCAACTGATCTACACCGAGCATCTCATAACCTGCGGGAAATTGCGCACTGATTTCTGACGCAAGTTTCAATTTTTCCTGTGCCGTAACTAGTTCATCACGATTCAAATCCGATCTTGCATCCACCAGTAAATTCACGTATTCAACAAGTTTTGTTGAAAAGTCAGGGCGTTCAATCTGTAATTTTTCCAGCACGATCGACTGCTCAAAACGGTCCTGTGCATTAAGTTCAGATATTTCTGAACGGACACGCGCTTCTACTTGATTCACATTAACTGAATTGTTAACTGTTAGATTTATGATGCGATAATTTAATAGTTCTAGTACTTCTTTATCCTCTGTCTTTATTTTGACTCCTGGAATCAGCTCACTGTCTTTTTTAATCGGATTGTTATCAAGGACAGAATGCAGTATGACTGATACATCAACATAATCCTCTTGCAGTGTTTTTCTGAGTATTTTGTGGATACGTTCACGAATTTCAGGTTCAGGCCGGCTGCGATTTATTATTTCTGACCGCAAATTATTGATATTAAATGATATTAATACAATAATGCATCCAACAATACTCAGGATATATTTGTTCAAAAATCGAATATTATTCATGGACAAGATATTATATAATTCCTAAAATAAATGTATTAAAAAAATATTAGAAAATCTGGAAACTTGCATCCCGCATTAAATACACTTGATTTAGCTAATAGTCAAGTAAACAATGACTATTTAAGTTCATTTTAATGACTGATTTTAATCAATTAATATAGCACTCATGAGCTAATTTTTAAAAGATTATTTAGGACTTTTTAATAATTTTTACTTTTGTCTTTCTTCAATAATACTTTTTAAGTCTGGAGGCACATTCCTGTATTTGAAAGCAGTTCATCTTTTTTTCAATCTTCTGGATAGATATACATTGCAAAATAGGAGTAAGCGAGTTAGGCTGTGATTGTTCGTATCTTTATAAAATGAACAATTTTCTTTGAAGATTTTTTTCACAAAAACTAGAAAATTTTATAACATACTAAAAAAATATGCAGATGTTAAAATTTTTCACCGTTAGCTTTGCACTTCTTTCCCTCGTTTTTTCAGGCTGCGGTTCCAAAAGTCTGGAACCTCAGATCGTTGCAGAGATGCAGAAAGAAGATGAAGAACAAGAAATGGACTTGGAACATGTTCAGAAAATTGAGGAAGAGGAACGTAAACAGGAAGAAAAAGCTGCAGAATTTTTAGTGCAGGAGGCGGCTTTGAAAGCTGCTGAAACAGAAGCCGCCTCGGAAACAGCAGCTCAAGTTAAACTGTTGGCACAAACTGAAGCTTCAGAAAGCGATGCCGGATCAGCAAAAACAACCCAATTTGAAACCCTAGAGATTACAGAGGACCTCACTCAAGAATCCTCAACACAGGTAGTTAACCCGGACAGTTCAAGCGATGATTCACAAATAGTTGCTCAACAGGAATCTATGGCTGTGTCCTCGACAGAGCCAGAACTTTCAGCTGAGTATTCAACTTCTAGCGCTCAGGAAAAAGTAAAAGTGGCCGTTATAGTTGCGCCAGAGCAGGACGACAAACCCACTATGTTTATACCTATTTCCAGATTAGCCCTTGTTTCTGCTCTCAAATTAGTTTCCTGTAAAAATATACCTGTTAAAATGGAAGATATTCATCAGCGTCTGCTCAATACAAAAGATATTAACATTGCTGACAGAAGTCTGCGTGACGTTAATAATGATCGATTAATGCCTGTAGTCCACTTTGACTTTGATCAAATAACAATAAAACCCGATTATCTAAAACTTTTGCGACAGCAGAGTTCCTGTGTGATGAAGGCCCTGAAGGCACGAGGTGATATGATTTTGCAGATTGAAGGTCATGCAGATGAACGTGGTAGTGATGAGTACAACCTTGCCTTGGGTCATCGCCGGGCCAATGCGACAGCCAACTCAATCATGGCATACCTTCCAAACTCAGCACTTGCTCGTATCATCAGTTATGGTGAAGAATTTCCGCTCGACAACAGTTCCGGTAAAAGTGACTGGGACAAAAACAGGAGAGTAGAATTCACTTTACTGCTCAAACCATAAACAGGTGAATGGATTTTTTAGCTCTCCCATTTACTACAGATTTCAGTAGTATTGGCTTCAGTGTCCTTGTGGTACTTTTTGGCTGTTCGGTAATTGTCTGGATCACGCTGTTTATCAAATTTTTCAGCCTCATTCGGGTGAAATTCCTCCAATCACGTGCCTTGAAGTATCTGGATAGTTCAAAACGCGTGGACGAACTTCGTCTCTTTTTCAGCAAGATGCCTAAAAATCCACTCCAGGAAATGTTCACGCTGGGGGACCGTGAACTGAAACAATTCCTGAAAGATAATCCTGAATCAGATTACGGTCACCGTAGAGAATTAATGGACAGACTCGAGCGTATGCTTGAGGCCCGTATTTTGCTGGCAGAAAAAGATTTAAACGCTGGACAGGCCCTCCTTGCCACGATAGCAGTCACGTCACCGTTCATTGGTTTATTTGGTACAGTAATTGGTGTTATTAACACATTTCTAAGTATTTCTGAACTCAATTCTGTTCAACTTTCTGGTATCAGTCCAGGAATTGCGGAGGCATTGGTTGCGACAGCCGCGGGTCTTTTTGCCGCGATTCCTGCGACTTTGGGTTATAATCTATTTCGTGCAACAATCCGGGGCATGACTGAGACAATGGACTATTTCGCGCTACAACTGTTGCACCACCTTCAACAACGATTATTACCTAAAAAATGAGAAAATTTAGACATGCCCGTCGTCTGCGTGGGGAATTGATGTCTGAAATCAACATCACACCCTTTGTTGATGTGTTGCTGGTACTCCTCGTTTCCTTTCTCATTTCTACACCACTGTTGACTCTCGCTCTACCTATTCAACTTCCTGAAGGTAATCTGGAAGCTCGGCTTCCGGATTACGGAGAATCAATGCTGGCCGTTGTTAATAAAAAAATGCAGATTGCTATTCGTGATGAGGTTTACTCTCTCAAAAGCCTGTCACTATCTTTGACGAACAATTCAAAGCTTTGGGAGCAAAAACTGCCTGTATACGTGGAAATGGATGAACAGGTGCCTTATGGAATATTGATGGAACTGATGCTTTTGTTTAAAAACGCAGGGTTCCCTCAGGTCGGTCTGGTATTTAAAAATAATTCCCAGTAATTATCAACGACAAGCAGAAAGATTAAACAGCCTCCACCCAGTATACCTAATGAAAATAATGATGATTGCCGGAGAAATTTCCGGAGATATTCATGGAGCTGGATTGATCCGTTGCTTAGCCCGAAACAATCCCAATATCGATTTTTTTGGCATCGGCGGTTTGAAGATGTTAAGAGAAAATTTTCGTCCTTATTACATGCTGGACACTTTGCAGGGCCCTTGTTTTGTTTGAGTTGTAAGGTATCTTTCGTGGGTTTTTCAGACCCTCTTGGGAAAGCGTGGGGGTTTTTAAGAGGGAAGGCCTGACGGATTGGTCCCTGTTGAATTTCCTTGATTCAACCCCAAAACACCGGGTTCTGGACAAAAAAGGCGACAGCGCTCGGCTACAAGGTTCTCGGCAA
>JACNKY010000306.1 GCA_014381795.1 Pseudomonadota bacterium
TTTCAGGCAAAAATTGAAAACTTATATAATTAAATCAATAACATTTTCACTGTCAGTGCTGATAAAAATAACCTTTTTTTATATTTCGACTTGACACATACAGCAAAAAATTTAAGACTTGACAACCTTAAAAGGGGTCTATCCCAAATTAGTGGGGTAGAAATTTCTATAATGTTCAGAAGGAGAAAACAAATGAGAACATTTGAAAAAATTGCACTGACGCTGATTGCAGTCGGTGCGCTGGCGTTTACGGCAACTGCCGGAACACTGGAAGACGTGAAGTCCCGTGGAGAACTTCGCTGTGTAGTCAGTACAGGTGTTGCTGGCTTTGCATATCCGGATTCAAGCGGAAACTGGAAAGGGTTCGACGTAGATTTTTGTCGTGCAACCGCAGCAGCAGTTTTGGGTGATTCATCCAAAATTAAAGCAGTTACATCAACAGGTAAAACACGTTTCACCAAGCTGAATTCTGGTGAAGGTGACGTCTTGTGGCGTAACACTACCATCACATTTTCACGTGATGTTGGTGTGAAACTGACTTTCGTAGGTGTCAACTATTATGACGGTCAGGGTTTCATGGTCAACAAGAGTCTTGGTGTGACAAGCGCAACTCAACTGGACGGTGCTTCAGTTTGTATTCAAACCGGAACAACAACTGAGTTGAACCTCGCAGACTACTTCCGTGCGAACAACATGAGCTACGAAGCAGTTACCATTGAGAAAAACTCAGAAGCACGTGCCGCCTATTTGTCAGGACGTTGTGACATTTACACAACTGACGCATCCGGATTGGCTGCGACTCGTTCCACCTTCCCTAGTCCTGGAAACCACATCATTCTGCCAGAAATTATTTCCAAGGAGCCACTTGGGCCGGCCGTACGTCAAGGTGATGATCAGTGGGCCGACATTGTCCGCTGGATTTATAATGCGACTGTAGCAGCTGAGGAATTAGGTGTTTCATCATCAAACGTGGACAGCATGAAGGGTTCCAATAACCCTGAAATTCTGCGTCTTCTCGGTGTTGAAGGCAGTCAAGGCGAAGAGCTTGGAATGAGCAAAGACTGGGCTTATCAGGTCATTAAGCAAGTTGGAAACTACGGCGAAATATTCGAGCGCAATATCGGTACAAACACACCGATTGGCTTGGCCCGTGGTTTGAATGACCAATGGACTAAGGGAGGACTTCAGTATTCTCCACCATTCCGTTAATTTTTATTAATTAACGTTTTTGTTTTTAAGCGCACATGTTCTTTTCAATGGGACTGTGCGCTTTTACATTTGAAGGAATCATTTTCACTTTTTAGTTAACGGGAAGTTACTTAACAATGTCCTCAGCATCAGTAACTGCAAATGAACCCATGCTCCTGTTACGTTTGTGGCGTAATCAGGAATACCGCTCCGTTTTTATTCAAATTATGACCATGCTGATCCTGTTCACCTTTTTGGGAATGATCGGCCATAATGTAGCAACCAACCTGGAGAAAGCAGGAAAAGACTTCAGCTTTAACTTTTTAAGTTATCCTGCAGGTTATGATATCTCCTTCCAGCCTTTCATTTCTTTTTCTCCCACAGATACCCACTTAAGAGCAGCAGTTGTCGGTTTATTAAATACCCTTTTAGTAGCCGTTTCAGGTGTTATAATTGCGTCAATTATGGGTTTCACTATGGGAATTTTGAGACTTTCTAATAACTGGCTAGTCAGCAGACTCGTCTACGTGTTTCTTGAATTCACCCGGAATGTCCCTGTACTTTTACATATTTTCTTTGTCTACGGTATTTTCCTTTATGTTCTTCCTGTTCCTAAAAAAGCGCTTAGCATTTCAGATACAGTCTTTTTAACTAACCGCGGATTTTATTGGCCATCTCCTGTTTTTGAGGATGGCTTTGGCTATGTCTGGGTTGCCTTGTTGACTGCAATTGTGGTAGTGATTGCCTTTGTGATCTGGGAACGTAAGCATCAGGATAAAACTGGAATAAAATATCCGTCTTTTACAATTTCGACAGCTATAATTATCGGCTTACCTCTTTTGACTTTTTTCATTTCAGGCTCTCCTATGTCCTGGGAAATCCCTGTCATTAAGGGGTTCAACTTTAAGGGAGGCACCTCCATTAAGCCGGAGTATATTGCGTTGACATTTGCTCTTGCTTATTACACTTCATGCTTTATCGCGGAAATAGTACGCAGCGGAATATTAGCAGTTAGTGGAGGACAATCTGAAGCATCTCATGCTTTGGGATTGAGTCATGGAAACACATTACGATTGGTAGTAATTCCACAGGCACTGCGTGTCATCATTCCCCCTCTGGCAAGTCAATATCTGAACCTTACTAAAAACTCTTCACTGGCCATTGCCATAGGCTATATGGATGTGGTGGCAACAATAGGGGGTATTTCCCTGATGCAAACCGGCAGAGAGATGGAGACCATGATTTTCGTCCTGCTGACTTATTTAATTATTTCATTAATAATTTCAGCCTTTATGAACTGGTTCAACAAAAGAATGTCAATAGTAGAACGCTAATCATGAATAAATTGTGAGTGAAACCGTAGAACAAGAATTTGCTCCGGGGAATCATCCGGACTTACCACCTCCTATCAGGACTACGGGGATTATTGGC